>CAMKAR010000127.1 GCA_946410535.1 uncultured Bacteroidales bacterium | reverse complement strand
TTGCACGTCGTGGCCCAAAGTCAGATGAAGCACAAAGGTACTGTCGCAGCCGTCGGGACCGGGAATCACGTCGGTGTAAGTGCCGCTCTCGATGTAGGTCTGGCCGTGCCATGTATAGCTGTTGCAAGTCGTCATTTCTTCCTCAAAGGAATAGGCCTCTCCGATGGTCAAGGTCAGGATGAGCAGGCTGTCGCAGCCCGCCGAATTTTGCAAGAGGTGTTCGTAAACACCTGATTCCGTGTAGGTTTCTCCGAACCAAGTGTATTCGCCGCAGGCCGTAGCCTCCAACAGGCCGACGTCGCTATAGTTGATGGTCAAGTGGAGGACGAAGGTGCTGTCGCAGCCCTCGGGGACTTGTACGGTCTGTGTGTAGGTGCCACTTTGCGTGTAGTCCTGCCCGCGCCAATGGTACAGGTCGCAGGCCTCCACGGTAATCTCTGAGTTGTAGGCCTCGCCGATGGTCAAATGCAGCACAAGGAGACTGTCGCAGCCTGCAATGGTTTGCAGATGATGCTCGTAAGTACCTGATTGCGAGTAGGTCTGACCGTACCAATAATAAGGTTCGCAAGTCGACATTTCGAGTTGGGTTGTCGCGCTCTGGTTGATGGTCAGGTGCAGGATATAGGTGCTGTCGCAGCCATTGGGATTGTTAAGGACGTGCGTGTATTCTCCTGATTGTGTGTATGTTTGTCCATACCAAGTATAGGAATCGCAGGCTTCCTCATAGATGTTGGTCGGCTCAATCACCATGCTGAAAGGCACTTCGGTCGTATTGTTCGCGATGTCGCATTCGGCTTGCAGCCCTCCATTTTGGCCGATGCCTCCACCTTCGCAATTGACCGCCACGACGATGGTAGTGAGATTATCAATCTGGCACAAGGTAGAGAGTGGCACCTGGATGGTTTGGGTGGTTGTTTGCCCCTGTCGCAGAGGCTCATAGACCACATGAGTCAGGATGACCTGTCCGCCTAAGGTGTTGGCAAAGAGCGTAATGGTATACGGACGATTCAAGACCGCATCTCCCTGGTTGGTGTAGGTCACGCTCAGCAAGGCATAGGTATCGGTTGTTTCGACGGTGGCCGACACATCAGCCGCGTCGGGCACGCCATAGAAAGGACGCCCATATTGGTCGAGCGTGGTGGCTTGTTGCAAGAAGTTGTTGAAAGGCCGCCTGACGTGGCCCTGCGGGTCGGTGAATGCCGTCGCGTTGTTGAAAAGGTAAGTCGGCACCGAAAGGTCTTGGTTGATGTTGGTCACGTTATACATATACTGGTTCCAAACCTTGCGCGCCGGCGCCCACGGAACAGTGGAAGAAGAAAACACCACCAGATGGCCCGAATTGGTGTGGCCCGCGCCAAACTGACCGCAAATCGCAATCTCGGCATTGCCATCGGCATCCACATCGGCGATGATGGGATACTGCATCACCGTGCACTCGCCAAACGACAACTGGGTAAGCAAAGCGCCCGTTGCACCGTTCAAGATCTTGATGCTCGACTGGTCGGTAAGCAGCACCTCCATGTCGCCGTCTTGGTTGAAGTCGAATGTGGTGGCGGCATTGGAATAGGAGTCCTCGTCGACGGCGATGTCCCACATCATGGAGAAAGTACCCGTGTTGCGGTTAAACTTGTAGGCCTGCACCTTGTTGCCCGAAACACGGCTCTGGATTACGATTTCCATATTGTTGTCGCCATCAATGTCGGCCACCAGCGGGATGCTTTTTCCGGTGCCGGTTTGGGAGACCGTCGTACTGCCCAAAATCGTGTTGTTATGCACGTCCCAAACATAAAGGCCCATCGTGCCTCCCGATGTGGTTTTGTTGCTGATGAAGACATCCAAATAGCCGTCAAGATTGAAATCGGCCACCTGCGGATGCCCATCGACATCAATGCCCGAAGGGGGCGTGACGGAGGCCGACAGCGTCATGCTGTTTCCAGCAGTGCCCGTCCGGTTGGTGATGGTGATTTGGTACACTTCGTTACCCAACACCAACTCAGGCTTGATGTCGCCCGTCAAGTTGGCCACACACGGCGACGGGAGCTTATGGTTGCTCGTGTGGGCATACGACCCGCCAAAGTTCGTGACCGAAGAGTCGGTAACCAGCAACGTACCTGTTTCGGCGTCAAAAACCTTGTTGCCCACATAAATGTCGGGGTAACCATCGGCATTGAAATCGGCAAAGCCTACGTTAGGGGCAGGAAAACCCGTCGCCACCGTCCACAAAGGCGTAGTGCCATGGGCAGTCAGGTCGTAGCCATACATATTGTTGTTTTGGGCGCATACCGCAAACAACACATGGCCATTATGCAGTTTCACAATGCCATAGGGAGCGGCATCCACCGTCGACACATTGCCAGGAATCGTGAAAGTATGGATTACTTCATGCGTCAACGAATTGAACACCAACACTGTATTCACGTTATAGAAATCGCTTCCCGAAGGAGCAAAGCAAACAATTTCAGGAATGCCGTTGCTATCGATGTCGCCCACCATAGGAATCACCAAAGTGGAGACATCCGCCGTCGACGACCAATCCTCGACGATGCCCCATTGTGAGGCCTCGGGGAAAAACTCGCAATGAACCGTCTGGATGTTATCAGGGAGTTGGGGGTTTTGGGCGAACAGCGTCGTCATGCCCAAAAAAGCAAAAAACAGGAATGCAAAAGTCTTTTTCATGGGTAAAGGGCGATTTGAAAAACTATTCCGTTAAAGTGTTGCAAATTAAGCGATATAATTCCAAAAAAGCAACAAAAAGTTTATTATATTTCCAAATCCCGATTTGAAACGGACTATTTCCCGACAAAAACGCCACTGAAGTCCACAAAAAATCCGCCCCTCAGTGAGGCGGATTTTTCTTCATTCGGTTTCTGTCTTACTTCGTCTTGTCCGGCCAAGCAGGGATCGCCGGAATGTCGGGATAGTCCTTCATTTGTTCAAGAATGACCTCAATGGCCTTGTTCAGCTGATCGTCGATGCCCTCAAACTCGTGGGCAGGGTCGTTGTCGATGACGATGTCAGGGGCAACGCCGTATCCTTCGATGACCCAGTTGCCCTTTTCGTCGAAAGGAGCAAACTCGGGTCGAGTTAACGAGCCGCCGTCGATGAAAGGCAGGCTGCCACGAATGCCGACCACACCGCCCCACGAGCGCATTCCGATGGTCGTGCCAATCTTGTGCTTCTTGAACTGGTAGGGGAACAGGTCGCCATCGGAAGCGGAGTATTTGTTGAACAGCAACACCTTGGGACCGAGCATCATACGGGTGGGCTTGGTCTCAGGCTCGTTGTTGCGCATCATGTCGTACATCGAAAGCTCACGGCGCAAACGCTCCACAATCATCGGGCTGACGTTGCCGCCACCGTTGCCACGGTCGTCGATGATGAGGGCTTTCTTGTCGAGCTGCGGGTAGAAATACTTGGCGAACTCGTTCAGGCCGTCCACGCCCATGTCGGGGATGTGGATGTAGCCCACCTGACCGTTCGTGGCTTTGCTCACCTTATCCACGTTGCCTTGCACCCAGTTGTAGTAGTACAAGCCCGTTTCGTCGGCAATCGGTTTCACCACCACGTCGCGGGCACCGCTTTCCGAAGCTTTATTATTTAAGGTGAGCAGCACCGCCTTGTTGGCCTTGCCGATGAGGGCAGCATACATGTCCTTCATGTCCTTGGTGCTCTGCCCGTCGATGGCGATGATGTAGTCGCCTTCCTTGGCGTTCACTCCGACCTCTGTCAGTGGCGAGCGGGTCTTCTCGTTCCAGTTTTCGCCCTTCAAAATCTTGTCAATTTGGTAGTAACCCGACTTGTCGCGATGGATGCGGCAGCCCAACATACCCATCGGGATGCGTTCAGGCTTCACGCGGTCGCCGTCGCCCACGTAGGCATGGCCGATGTTGATTTCACCGATCAGCTCGCCGATGAGGTAGTTCACGTCGTTGCGGTCGGCGCAATAGGGCAACAGCTTTCCATATTTCTCCTTCATAGCAGGCCAATTCACGCCATGCATATTGGGTGCATAGAAGAAGTCGCGCATCTGGCGCCACGCCTCGTTGTAGATTTGCGTCCACTCGGTGCGCAAGTCGACCCATTTCTTCATATTGCTGAGGTCGATGACGTCGTCGCCCTTGCCTTCGCCCGACTTACCGCCAGGCATCGGGCCTTTCGGAGCGTTGACCACCTTATAGCCAGGGCCTTCGCGCATCAGCATCTTGGTGCCGTCGGCAGAGAGTTCGTAGCCAAAGCCTCCAATCGTCGTGACCTTCTTCGACTTAGCATCGAAGTAGTTGAGGCCGCCGCCATTGCGACCCGCAGCCACGAAATACAGGCCATCCTCGACACCCGTGAGGTTCCAATAACGCCCCGCACTGACGGGCAACACCACTACTCTATTGCTGATGCCTTCAAAGTCGATTTTCACTTCCTTGGCCTCTTTCTTAGGTTCGGATTTGCCCTCGGATTTGCCTTTTCCCCCTTTGGGACCTTCTGGCTTGCTTTTGGGTTCGCCCTTATCCTCATTCACGTTTTCCGTCTTCACTTCATCATTCTCAGTCAAAAAAGGCGAAGGGGTATCTTGCTGTAAGGTAAGCAGATAGACCTTACTCATATCGGTATAGACGTGGTTCCATTCCAGCCAGCCGTATGTGGGGCGGAAATCACGCTCCGAGGTGAAATACAGATACTTGCCGTTCTTGTCGAAAGCGGGCGACGAGGCGTTGTACCAGCCATCGGTGACGACTTCATCCTTGCCCGAAGCCACATTGTAGATGTGGATACGGCTCACGCTGAAGGTGCTCGGCATAGAATAGGCAATCCAGCGGCTGTCGGCTGACCAAGCGAAGTCGCCCATCTCGCCCGCCAAGCTGTGCGCCACCTCGGTGACTTTCTTCGTGGCCACTTCCACCATATTGATGCGGTTCATCTTGTCGTACCAAAGGATGCGTTTGCTGTCGGGCGACCAAGTGGGACCGTATTTGTAAGTATCTGAGTTCGAGGTCAGTTGAATAGCTTCTTCCTTGCCGTCCTGGGCTTGGATGTAAAGCTCGTCCTCGCCCGTGCGGTCGCTGATGTAGGCGATGTATTTGCCGTCGGGCGACCAAGCCACGTTGCGGTCGTGGGCATTGTCGCTCTGGGTCAGATTCCTCGTGATGCCCGACTTGACCGGCACCGTCCACACGTCGCCACGCGCACCGAAGGCCACACGCTTGCCATCGGGCGAAATCGTGCTCGAGTTGATGAACTTGCTGGCGTCCACATACTTGTCGCGCGTGGATTTGTTGTCGTTGGCCATCTGCACAGGGATGGGATAGATTTTGCCGTCAGCCAAATTATAGCGGAACAATTGACCGCCATTTTCGTAAACAATATCCTTGTCGCCAAGCGAAGGCCACTTGATATCATAATAGGTGTAGTCCGTCACCTTGGTGGTTTGCTTGGTACTGCGGTCGTAGCAGAACAAGTTCATCGTGCGGTCGCGGTCGGAGCAGAAGTAGACCTTGTTTCCGACCCACATCGGGAAAATGTCCTGCGCGTTGTTGTTGGTGATGTTCTCGATTTTCTTCGACTTGAAGTCATAAATCCACACGTCGTCGGCCATGCCGCCACGATAGTATTTCCACGTGCGAAACTCGCGCATCACGCGGTTGTAGGCAATCTGCTTTCCATCAGGCGAATACGAGATCCAGCCGCCTTCGGGCAGAGGCAGTTGCTCGGCCAAGCCACCGTTGATATTGGCAACGAAAAGTTGGCCAACGAAGTCGTCCCAACTCTCTTTGCGCGAGCGGAAGACGATGTTTTCGTTGTCTTTCCATGCCATCACGATGTTGTTCGGTCCCATGCGGTCGCTGATGTCGTCGCGGCCAAGGGTGGGCGTGTAGGTGAGGCGCGTGGGTGTGCCGCACTCGGGGTAAGGCATCACGTAGACCTCGGTGTTGCCGTCATATTGCGCGGTGAAGGCCAAATGTTTGCCATCGGGCGAGAAACGCGCGAACATTTCATAGCCCAAAGGGTCGTTGGTGAGCTTGTGGGCGATGCCGCCTTTGATGTCGACGGAATAAAGGTCGCCGCCATAAGTGAAGACCACGTCGTTGCCGTGGATGGTCGGGAAGCGCAGCATTTTGGCTTCCTCCTGGGCAGTCATACTGAATGCGCCCATCAGCAGGATTGAAAGGAATAAAGATTTGATTTTCATATAATTAATAATTAATTAAAACCCAATAACAGGGAACAAAGGTAAAAAGATTTCGGAAATACTACCAAATAAGACTGAGATTATTCGCATTTCGTGAACAGAGAATGTTGTAATGATTTCACATTGAACCGTAAAGTTTGATGGTTTTTTACTATTTTTGCAGTGTGAAAAAAAACCTGTTCCATATTGTAATACTTTGGTGGACATTGTTTGCCGCTTCATGCGTGAACACTGGTGGCAAGGATGCGTGGAACGCGCCTCCCGAATATGTCGCCATCGACAGCCTGATGTGGCAGCATCCCGACAGCGCTTTGACTTGTCTTGAAAAGTT
>CAMKAR010000126.1 GCA_946410535.1 uncultured Bacteroidales bacterium | reverse complement strand
AAGACGGCAGCATATTCTACGCCTACCCATCGGAAAGCCTTACGCAATATGAAACAATTCCTTGGACGACTGGGTTCAGGCTCATGAAATTTGATGCTGAGGGCCATTTGCTTAACGAGATAACTTTTGAGAATGTTCCTTTTACTGGAAGGATGTTTCGTGCGTTTGAGCTGTTTCCCACCCCCGATTCGCTCGGTTGCCGGATGGTGATGCGAAACTTGAGTCAGAACCCTGCGAAATATGACTGCTATACAATGGATGCCGACCTTAACATTGTGGAGCATGTTGAAAATATCGACCGTCTTTCCTATCCTCGGTTGAGCGGCAAGGAAGCTTTCTTCAAGATGAATCCCTATAATGGCAAGACCTATTCCATCAACTGCGAAACCTATTGGGCACCTGGCGACATACACGAGCATGACGAAGACATATTGATGAGCGTGTTTGATGCCGATCATTTTGAGCAACTTGCCTACACATGGGGCATTACTTCTGCAGTTCCGAGTGCTGCCGGATACAAGAACTCCATTGATTTTGATTCTGATGGAGGCATTTACATGGCAGGAGGTATGGACAAGCTTTTTTTCACGCCTTCAAGCGTTTATGTGGCCTATTTGGATGAAAACCTTAACAAACTCAACGAAATCTATTATTCAGATACGACATTCCAATTATACCCTGGCAATGGCATTTGTTTGAGTCCGGCAGGCGACCTTTTCCTGATTTGCACAAAAATTCAGGAGCCAGAGGATTACGGAGCCATATACAAGATTCCCAAAGAAGCTTTTGATGGCATTGAGGAAGCCCATGATGCTGGCTTCGCTGTGGCGGTGGCCTATCCTAATCCGGGGAAGGATGTGCTGAACATCAGGACGGGATTGAAGGATGCGCGGGTGGAGGTGTATGATATGAGTGGGAGGATGGTTTATAGGCAAGAGATTACGGAGAATGTCACTTCGATAGATGCTGAAGGGTGGCCTTCGGGGACTTATGTTTGGAAAGTCATCACCAACGGCAAAGAAGTTGAATCTGGGAAATGGATAAAACAATAATATGATGAAAGCAACGAGACTTTACACCCTGCTTGCGCTCCTGCTGATGGCGGGAGTCACTATGCAAGCCCAGCAATGGGAGCTTGACTTTGGCGATCAGAATGACATCAACCAGTATTCACGCATTGATGCGGGCGTGATGGATACTGATGGCAATGCCGTTTTGATAGGGCGATTCGGCCGTCGTCACGATTGGAATACATCGCTCTTCAAAGTGCATCCTGACGGCAACTATGAGCACCACATTTGTGAGGATTTGCCGAAAATGCTGCTGACGCATGATATAGTTCAGCTTGACAATGGCAATTACTTCACAGTGGCACAACTTCAACTAGACTCAACATTGATCAATTATGGAGGCAGCGAGCTTTGGGCAATTGTTTTTGATGGCAATCTTGAAATAGTCGAGACGAAGGTTTATACCCATAACTCTCCGGAGTTGAAAAGTTGGCCATCTCTTCTTAATGATAACGGCCAGGTGATTGCCTGCGGTTATTATTATGAAAGCTCAAATAGGGTATTCCCTTACATGTACAGGTTTGACCAAAACGCCGACACCTTGGCGTGCCGCTATGTGGTGCCAAAGTATTACAATGCCGATGATCCCGAGTTTCGGCTGCATGGTTTTTATTGCCATAACATTTTCAAGAATCCATCAGGAAATGGCTATATCTTTCTCTGCAATGGCCCAGGGGGTGGTATAGGCACGGCATTCTATGACGAAGACTTTCAGTATGTGAAGGCCTACCGTTACATATTGGGCACTCCTGGAGGGGCTGACATGGACAGCTACGCTTTGGGTGACCGAGGTTATTCCGACTATTTCCTTTCGGATGACAGGTTGCTATTCTTTGGTGCAAGATGCCCTTGGAAGCAAGGCATTGAAGAGCATCTGTTGACGATTGGTGAACTTGATCTTAGTTGGACCGTTGGACCTGGCCAACATGGCTATAATGTGGACTGCGGCAGAGTTAATCATTATGAAGTTGGTTTCCTTCACGAGGGGAGAAGAAATGAAGAGCCTTCGGGCCATGGTAGTAGATGCATGGCCACGGTGAACGACACGACCATGTATGGCTGTTACATGACTTGGTATTACCTTGGCGGCGACTTGCAAACAGGATTGTGCCTTTTTGACCGCGACATGGAAATTCTTGGCGGCCGCTTCTTTGATGAGGATGAGTACTATGACTATTTCCCCATATTCGTTTTACCCTGCAACGATGGTGGTTGTCTCTTGGCCATGAATGGAGGTGCAAATTGTATGAGTTCATATTCTGCAAGCAAGGTCATGAAACTGACCCGAGAGGAGATGAACCCGATACCCACAGCTATTAAGGAATTGCCTGTGGCTGAAATGCAAGGCATGGCATACCCTAACCCGGCGAGGGATGAGCTGAACATTGACATCAGCGGGTTGGCGAGTCTTGAAGGCTGCCGCATCAGCATTACGGATGCCCTTGGCCGTCCTTGCTTGGATAGGTTTATCCGAGGAAAAGGGAATGTGCTTACTGTGGGCGTTTCGGGATTGAAAGCGGGGGTGTATGGTTATCGGGTGTATAATGCAGAAAAAGAACTATTAACCGGAAAATGGATAAAACAATAATACGATGAAAACAACAAGAATTTACGCCCTTCTTGCGCTCCTGCTGATGGCGGGAGGGGTGACAATGCAAGCGCAAGAAAACGACAGGACGCTTGAATACGGTTATTGGGCTGATGTCGTAACCGAACAGCCTGAAGGCTATGTGGTTGACGCCGAAGGCAATGTGGAAATCTACACACCTGAAGGTTTGGCTTGGCTTTCGTGTGTTGTAAACGGGCTGAACGGCTGCGAGCCTGACAATTTTGACGGACGCACCGTAAGACTGATGGCCGACCTTAATCTTGAAGAAACGTACGGCTTGATGAACCTTGTTCCCATAGGAAACCGTGAACACCGTTTTATGGGCACCTTCGATGGTCAAGATCATAGTATTGATGGACTGTTTATACTTAATTCCTTGGGAGAGGAAATGCGAATGGATATGGGGTTGTTTGGCTATTTGTATCATGGCACGGTGAAAAACCTGTCGCTCAATTCCGGTTTTTATGCTTATATGCATCCATTTGACATGAATACAGGAACATACGAGCTTTATTATGACGCACTTGTTGCCGCTGTTGCGGATTCCCTCTCGGTAGTGGATGGTTGTACATGCAGGCTTAAAATGTTGGAAGCAGTAGGAAATGCACATGCCGGCGGGACATATATGGCAAGCGTTGTCGGCTTGAACCGCAATTCTATTGTTCGCAATTGTTGCTACGAAATGGATAGGTATTCTCAGCTTGGGGATATAGATGTTGGCGGCATCGTGTTGCGTAACCTTTGTGAAGGTGATTATGCTGATGCCATTGTAGAGAACTGCTACTTCTATGGAAGCCTGATGGGGTCATACAGCGATGAAAACATGGGTGGTATCGTGTGTTTTAACGAAACTGTTTCCAACGGGAAGAAAGCCATTGTAAGGAATTGCTATTCGGAATTGCTGGACTATTTGACTGGTCATTATAATAAAGGTTGTATTGTGGCCTATAATTCGGAGGGCAGTGTTGTTGAAAATTGCTTTGCCGATGTCAGTGGACAACAAGGATGGAATGGGTTGTTTGGCACTAATTTGGGCGAGACGATCAATTGCACGGAATTCCTTCCCTATATCTACATGGGCGATGGGGCGTTATCGGAACCAGTCGTGATTGGCGAAACGCAAACTGACAGATTGGTTGAGGCACTAAACGCATGGGTTAATGCACAAGAAGAGCCTAACCTGTATCGGGAATGGATTGAAGGGCTCACTATTTATGTCCCTCAATTTGGAGAGTTTTGGGATGATATTGCCGACAATGAATCATTTTCAAGCGTTTTAGTTTATCCTAATCCTGTAATAGATAGGGTTGTTATTGAAGGCGTTGAGGCTGAGGAGGTTTGGGTTTATAATGGGCTTGGGCAAGTGGTGAAGAGCGTGCGTGGCATGAATAAAATTGGCTTGGAGGGATTGCCGCAAGGGGTTTATATGCTGCGTATTGCGGATATAGAAGGAAGAATCTTTATGGAGAAGGTGATGGTGAGGTAGTGTTTTTTTTCGTGCTAACGTTATGCGTGCTAACGTGCTTACGATGGACTCCTCTGGCCTGCGGCCTGGGTTAGTTTAGAGTTGAATGTTTAGAGTTTAGAGTTGTGGAAAGTTGAGAGTTTATAGTTTTGAGTTGATCGTTATGCGTGCTTACGTGCTATCGTGCTTTCGTACTTACGACAATGGGACATATAGGACAGATGGGACTTAGACTCCCCCGCCGCGGAGCGGCACCCCAAAATCCCCCGGCCTGCGGCCACCCCCTTAAAAGGGGGAAGTGAGGGAAAGGACTGATAAGACTAATAAAAACCAATAGAATAATGAAAACAATGAGAATTTATGCCATGTTTGCGCTGCTGCTGATGGCGGGAGGGGTGACGATGCAAGCGCAAGAACTTCAACCGATTATCGAACACGAGAACGGTGGATTGTACACCCCCATCTTTCAAAACGCCACGGGTAACGAAATACTCTTTCGTTATTATGAAACTCCTGGCACTTATGGGTCAATCCTCAAGATTGATGATGAAGGTCATTATATTGACACACTGTATTTTTGGCCGAAAGATAAAATAGATGAAGTGGTTTGGGTTCATTCTTTTTCTTTTGACAGGAACGACGAAGGGGAGCCATGTATGTTTTTCCTGACCTATACGAACGACTCTGTTTGTCTGTATCTCGCGACAATTCATGACGACTTTTCAGTCAGTCGCAAGGAATGTGGGAAATGGGAATCGATGAATTACTGGGAACACTCTGGCTCCTGGGCCAGCACCAATGCGGTGTTGAACAAGGATGGGAGCGTCGTGTTCTCCTTCCCGCTTGAGGACCCGACTTCCTTTCCTCTTTCGCTGCGCGTCATGAGATTTGATGTTTCAGGTAATATCTGTGCGGAAACGACGCTTGAAGGGCCTTGTAGCTACTACGCATTTATGATGTCCTCAATAGACTCGGTGGGCTGTAGGGTGATTATGCGATGCCCTGAATCAACCAATGAAGTCATATATGATTGCCTTACCCTCGATGCCGAGTTGAACGTCATTGCCCAGAAGCATAACATCGACAATCTTGCCTATCCCCCCGTTTTGAGTTGTTACTTTCCAGCCAACTTGCGTTATAATCCCATCACGGGCAAAGCCTATTCCATCAGCACCTTTACCTGCCCCGCGATGAACGGAAATCCTGCCACTTACGAAGACATATTCATGAGTGCTTTCGACGAGGATTTTAACCAATTCAACTATACTTGGGGCATTCACACAGAAGACAGAAGTTTCGCCGCTCAATACCTTGATGGGTCAATAGGCTTTGGGCCTGAGGGCGATGTGTATATGATAGGCACGATGGATCCATTAATCCCCCACGGGTCTATTGGCAGAAACCTCTATATAGTTCAATTTGATGAGAACCTGAACAAAATAGGCGAGATATACCATCAATTTGACGAAGTCGGGAGGATGATCGGAAGGATGCCAACAGGAATTTGTGCAAACACAAGTGATTGTGTGTTTAGCGTGGATCATCTCGATTATGATAACATCACGGGATGGGATGCGGTTTTCAAGGTGCCAAAGGAGGCTTTTGACAACATTGAGGAAGCTCATACCCAAGGCTTCGCCGTCGCGGTGGCTTATCCCAATCCGGGGAAGGATGTGCTGAATATCCGAACGGGGTTGCAGGACGCTTGGGTGGAGGTGTATGATGTGAATGGGAGGCTTATGCATAGACAGGCCATTACGGAGAATGTGACGGGGATTGATGCTGGAGAATGGGCTGAAGGGGTTTATGTTTGGAAGGTGATGGCCAATGGCAAATTAGCGGAAACGGGGAAGTGGATGAAGAAATAATTAATAAAAAACTTTTGATTTTTTAACAATAAATTTAGGGTATTTCAAATTGTTTCTGTAACTTTGCCATAAATATGGCAATTTTATGGAAAAAGGAGAAATTGTAATCTATCAGCCGACGGACAACATTAAATACTTTTTGTAATCGATTGATTCTCAAAAGGTAATCTTTAAGAAAATAGTGGATTAGCCCGAGAAGTTGCTTTTTTCATGGGTGATGAGTTATAGAATGATGAAATTGTACTAACTTTGTAGTCAAAAACATCACTTATGAAAAACATCCTCCTATTCATCTCATTGCTCTTTGGGCTTTTGCTTATGACTTCATGCAACGGCCCCATCGGCTACGCCATCCATGTAGAAAAAACCGACACCCATACCCGTAGTTACAACACCAATGAAGAAGCCGATGATGACACTGTCCGGTTTGTCATACATAAAGACTATCGGCAAATGCTGATGAAGGTTGAGATCAACGATGTGGAAGACACGGTTCTGTTTG
>CAMKAR010000125.1 GCA_946410535.1 uncultured Bacteroidales bacterium | reverse complement strand
CAAGAGTTTTTGGTATAAGTTATTGTCCATCAACTCGTTTTCGTCAAAAGCATGTGAAACCAACAGTCCGGTGTCGGCAAAATAACACTTTATCCGCATATTGTCCAGTTTCAGGCCCAAACCCACATTTGGCTCGGTGGCGGCAAAGCAAAGGTTTACCACACGAGCCTCGTCGAGCCAAACGAAACTTGACTCGTAGCTGCGAAACTTGGCATTCTTTTCCAAATCCGCCAAGCGGAACTTCTTTTCATGGCGCTGAAGTTCAGCAGGGATGGTGTCGAAAATGCTTTTCACCTTCTTTTCAAGACGATCAGCATGTTTTTCGATGTCCTGACGATAGAGGTCGAGGATCATGCGTTTTTCCCTGTCGACCTTGCGGAAATCGCGATGTTCGACAAAGTTCTTCACCACTTGAGGCATTCCGCCAATCAGCAAGTATTTGCGGAAATAATCCATCGCCTTGGCATGGACGGGGCCAAGTGACCGTTTCTTTTCAAAGCAGTTTTTGACGAAAGGCATCATCATCTCGTCGCCCAAAGCCCAAAGAAATTCCTCGAAATCCATAGGATACATCTTGATGCGCCTCTCTTCCGATGGAATCAATATGTCCTTGACATTCTTGTTGATGGAAACCAACGAGCCAGTCTCGATGTAATCATAACGCCCGTCGGCCACCAAATGCTTGATGGCCGCCCGCGCCTGCGGATACTCTTGAACCTCATCGAACACAATTAAGGAGTTGCGCTCATGCAAGGTCACATGAAAGTGCAACTGGAGCTGAAGAAACAACTCTTCGCGGTCATGCAGATAGTTGTCGAAGATGTGGCGCAGCGGCTGCGACATGTCGCTGAAATCCACAAAAATGGCCGATTTATACTCTTTGGCAAACTCACGGGCGATATAACTCTTTCCAACACGCCGTGCACCGTCAAGCAGAATGGCCACACGGCCTTGGTCTTCCGCCTTCCATTTCAATAACTTATCGTAAACTTTTCGTCTCATAACGGCTGCAAAGATATAACTTTTGCACCTTTTCAAGCAATTTTTTCTATACTTTTTGCACCTTTTCAAGGAGTTTTCCTGTCGCATTTTGCACTTTTTCAAGCTGCTGTATTGCGATTTTATCATTTTTGCAGCCTGTCAATTCAAGAATTACCGCGTCCAAAATGGATAATTCGGCTTGGAAATGGATGAAGTGGATGGAAAAAATGCGAGGAATTTGGCAGTATTGTATTGGAAGAAGTCGAAAGATGTGACATGGGAAATGTTCAGAATCATTTTTCGGCCATTTTAGTGTTTTGCAGTGCGTAGTCAGTGTAAAACTCAGCGAAATTAAGAAAAAAATCATTGTTTTCGCTGAATTTTAAGTAAACTTTTTGTGTCTATTTTGCAGAAAAACAGTATTTTTGCAGTGAAAACAATCTTTTTTGCCGATGAACAGATTCATCAGGAGTTCAAGGATGTGTACACCGGGCTTTATTCCAGCAAAGAAAGATACATGGATGTTGTGAAAGCCATTGGAAGCCAGTTTTATGGGATGACCCAATCGGAAATCAGCAAGGCTGTCAAAGTGAAAAGCATGGAATTCGCTTCATAGGACACCGACTTTCTACACATGGGCCGGCGACACCTTTGAATTGTTATGTGTTGAGCATTTGCCACAAATTCAATCTGCTTTGCGTATTGCTTCCATCGATAGAAACTATTGTTGGAGAGGGAAAACCTCAGAAGGCAAGGGTGCCCAGATTGACTTATTGTTGGAAAGCAAAGCAAGTCGTAACGATTATGTGTGCGAAATGAAATTCACAATGGGGAAATACACCATATCCGCAGACTATGAAGTAGACTTGAATACCAAAATGGATGCTTTTTCTGAAAGTAAAATGCACACCAAGACACATAGTATTCAATTGGTGATGGTAACGACGATGGGCATTGCCCAAGGCGAACATTCTAGTGTCGTTAACCAATCCATCATTATGGATGATTTGTTCCGCATGGGGTAAACGACTGGCGAAAGAATAGTTAAGGTATCCAATAATGACGTATCCAAAATGGATAATCGGGGTGGGGAATGGATGAAGTGGATGAAGAGGACCTTCTTTTTGTATATTGTCAGTCGACGCGAAACTATTTTCGTTCCGTGTCTCGCGTCACGCAGTCTTGTGCCCTATTTTCCAAGCAAATCATTAATCACCACCGAAGCGCAAAAAATGCCGAAGGCGGCGGGAAGGTAGGCAATCGTGCCCACGTTGGAGACCTTGTTTTGTTCCTCAACACCTTCTGTGACAATGGCCGAAGCATCGACGGGTTCGGGTGAAAAAACGACCTTGATGCCATCGAAAACGCCGAGGCGGTGCAGGCGCTTGCGGATATAGAATGCCAAACGGCAGTGGTTCGACTTCGAAATGTCCGCGATTTCGATTCTTTCGGGATGGAACTTGCCGCCAGCGCCCATGCTGCTCACGATGCGCTGGTTGTTTTGCTTGGCATAGTAGAGCAAAAACACCTTGGGCGCCACCGTGTCGATGGCATCCATCACATAATCAAAGGGTTGCGCCATCAGGTCGATGATGGCTTGGTCTTTCAGGTATTGGTTAAGGACGGTCAACTCAATCTCAGGGTTGATGTCGCGCAGGCGGTCGGCCATCACTTCGGCCTTGGGGCGACCGAGGGTGCTTTTCAGGGCCAAAAGCTGTCGGTTGCGGTTGGTGACGTTGACCACATCGCCATCGACGAGGGTCATGCGGCCAATGCCCGCACGCGCCAACTGCTCGGCGGCGTAGGCCCCCACGCCACCTAATCCCACCACAAGCACATGCTTGCTTTTCAATAAGTTGATGCCTTCGTCGCCAATCAAGAGGCGGGTTCTGTCTTGCCAGTGTTCCATAGGGTTCGTTTTTGTCACAAAACCAACAAAACTGGCAAAACTTCCTTTTTTGGTTGGGAAAGCGGCCAACCGGCCCGCTTTCCGGCGGCAACCCGGTTGCGAGCCACCAAACATTTATAAATGTTTTGCATTATTTGGAGTGTTTTGTGATGAATCAAACAATCGTGCAAAGTTAGCAAAGAATTGCTTTTGTAAAGTAATAATGTCCATTTCCAGCAAGTTTGCCACAGCCTCATAGACCTTTTCAATGCCAATTTCCACCATGTCGGTTTCGAGAAAGAGATGGCTCAAATCAATGAATTTGAGGGATTTGCAAATCTTTCTTTCGGGATGCATGAGGCTTTCGCCCACGGACAGATAAATTTCCTGCCCGATGAGTTGTTGTGCATCCTGTTCCGTCCCGTTGAAACCGTGCAAAATCCACGGCTGTTTGGCTCTGTGCTTCTTCCGCAAGGCTATGATTTCGTTATGGCTGCGCACATCGTGCAGAATCATCGGCTTTTTCAGGGTTTCCGAAAGCTCGATTTGCCGCTCAAAAAGTTCGATTTGTCGTTCAAAACTCGCCTTGTGCATCTTGTCCAAACCTGCTTCACCGAGGGCAAGAACATTGGGCGATTGCAAACGCTCTTCCAGTAACCTAATGGCTTCATCGATTTGAAAATCAGCATCATACAAATCCAAAGGATGGATGCCGTAACTGTAATAGCCTTGCTCGGGGCAAGGTCGGTTCAAGTTTAGATTGACTATTTGAATATGGCCATCATTTATGAGCAATGAATGCGTATGTATGTTGATAAATGGAGCTTCCATGCCGCAAAAATAGAAAAAATACCTATCTTTGCCCCATGGAACTGAACCTCCTGCATACGAACATCGCCTATCTGAAAGGCGTAGGGCCGAAGAAGGCCGAAGTCCTGAAGAAGGAAATGGGCGTGTTCACCTACCAGGACATGCTCAACCAGATTCCGTTCCGCTACATCGACCGCAGCCAAATCCAGAAGGTAGCCTATATCAACGACGATTCCGTGTACTATCAGTTGGTCGGCACCATCTCCAATATCAAGATGATTGGCGCACCAAGGGCCACACGTGCCACAGGCGTTTTCAGCGACGAGACAGGCAGCATCGAAGTGGTGTGGTTTCGCGGCCTGAAATGGCTCAAGAACCGATTCAAGCCTGGCGTGAAGTATGTGCTTTTCGGCAAGGCCTCAGAGTTCAACCACAACTACAACTTCGTCCACCCCGAAATCGAGGAATACAATCTGCAGGACCCGCTCATTGGCGAAGGCTTGCAAGGCGTTTACAACACCACGGAGCGTATGAAGGACAACGGCCTCGGCACGCGCACCATCGCCAAGTTGCAGAAACTCATTCTCCAGCAGGTTTTTGAGTATATTCCCGAAACGCTACCGCGCACACTCATCGAGCAGGAACAACTTATTCCCCGCCGCTATGCCTATTACCAAATCCACCTGCCGGCCAACAATGTCGAAATCCAGCAGGCCACGCGCCGACTGAAATACGAAGAGCATTTCTTCTTCCAACTCAAGCTGTTGCGCAACAAGATGCACCGCGAGCAGGCTATCAAAGGGCATGTTTTCAGCGTAGTAGGCGACTATTTCAACGACTTCTACAGCCATCATCTGCCTTTCCCGCTCACCAATGCCCAAAAGCGCGTCATCAAGGAAATCCGGAAAGACTTAGGCTCGGGCCACCAAATGAATCGCCTGCTGCAAGGCGATGTGGGCAGCGGCAAGACCATCGTCGCCCTGATGGTGATGCTCTTGGCCTTGGACAACGGCTTCCAAGCCTGCCTGATGGCCCCAACGGAAATCCTTGCCACACAGCATTTTGCCACGCTTCAAGAACAGCTGAAGAACATGGACATCAACTTCGCCCTGCTGACGGGTTCCACCAAAATCGCGGAGCGAAGGAAAATCTATGCGGGCCTAGCCGACGGCACGATGCAAATCGTGGTAGGCACCCATGCGCTGATTGAAAGCAAGGTGGTTTTCAAAAACTTGGGCTTGGCCATCATCGACGAGCAGCACCGTTTTGGCGTGGAGCAAAGGGCGAAGTTCTACGAAAAGACCGAAGTGCCGCCACACACCCTCGTGATGACCGCCACACCCATCCCGCGCACCCTTGCCATGACGCAATACGGCGACCTCGATGTCTCGAAAATCGATGAGTTGCCGCCTGGGAGGAAGCCCGTGCAGACCTATCACATCTACAGCGACGACCGCTACCGCATCATGATGTTCATGAAGCAGCAAATCGCGCTCGGGCGGCAGATTTATGTGGTTTATCCCTGCATCAAGGAGTCGGAGAACACGGATATGATTGCGCTTCAGGAGGGTTACGAAGCCCTGTTGCACGACTTTCCCGAGCCGCAATACAAGCTCTGCGTGTGCCATGGCCGTTTGACTGCCGAGGACAAGGACTTCGAGATGCAGCGTTTCATTAATAGGAACGCACAAATCATGGTGGCCACGACGGTCATTGAGGTGGGTGTGAACGTGCCCAATGCCACGGTGATGATTATTGAAAATGCTAATCGTTTTGGGCTGTCGCAGCTGCACCAATTGCGCGGTCGCGTGGGGCGCGGCGCCGACCAGTCGTATTGCATCCTCGTTACCGACCACAAGCTGACCAACGACGGCAAGACCCGCATGAAGACCATGTGCAGCACCAACGACGGCTTCGAAATCGCCGAAGTCGACCTCGAATTGCGCGGTCCAGGAGAGACCGGCGGCACACGCCAGTCGGGACAAATCGAGATGATGATTGGCGACTTGCAGAAAGACGGCCCATTAATCCCTCAAGTGCGCGAGGCCGCCATTCGTCTTTTGGCCGACGACCCCAAGCTCATCAAGCCCGAAAACCGGATGCTCCGCGAGCACTATCGGGAATTGTTTGCCCAGACGTTCGATTGGAGTCAGGTGGGGTAAAATTATATCCGTTCGGATATAATTATCATCGATTTTGATAGTTTTATATTATTTCGGGTATAAAATTACTGACTTAATATAAAATTATACCTGAAAAGATGTAAAATTTAAGATGAATCATTATTTTTGCGGCAAATTAAAGATTCAACGTAGTTAAAATTGATTCATTATGGCAGAAAAAACCAGATTGTCGCAACAAGTGAAACTACTGCGGAAACAATATGGGCTAACGCAAGAAGACTTGTCCTATAAATCCGGTGTGGGACTTCGTTTCGTCAGAGACTTGGAGCAAGGAAAGAAAACCTTGCGTATGGATAAGGTAAACAACGTGTTGGCTCTTTTTGGGAAAGAGTTAGGAGTTGTCGAACAAGAGAGAGGTAGCGTTGAACCATGAGAAAAGCAGAAGTTTATTACCGAGATATGAAGGCTGGATTGCTTACGGAAGACGAGAACGGATACTTGTTCTGCTATGACGCAGCGTATTTGGTATCGGCAAACGCTGAGCCCATCAGCCTCACCCTGCCTTTGACAAATCTTCCTTACCGTTCGTCTTCCCTATTTCCTTTTTTCGACGGGCTCATCCCAGAAGGTTGGCTGCTCGACATTGCCGCAAGAAACTGGAAACTCAACCCCAACGATCGTATGGGTTTGCTGATGACCTGCTGCAGGGACTGCA
>CAMKAR010000124.1 GCA_946410535.1 uncultured Bacteroidales bacterium | reverse complement strand
GCATAACCGGCCTTGGCTTTCTCGTTGACGAGTTCGATGTTCTCGTTGTTGTCGTTGTTGACCGTGGTGGCCAGCACACGCAGGTTGCTGCCTTTGATGTGCACGTCGTAGCCGCGCTCCAGCTGCGAGAGCTGGCTGGGACTAATCGTGCTCAGGTCGACTTTCACCAAAGTGTCGATGGCGATGCCGAAATACTTGGAGAAGGCGACCAAGGCCTCGAGGTTAGGCTCGGCCACGCCGTTTTCATAGCCGCTCAGCGTGGAGCGTTTCATGTTCAAGGCGAAGGCGAGGTCGTCTTGGGTACGATTTCTGTGTTTGCGAAGGAATTTGATGTTTGAATTGAAGTACATGATATTGTGGGATTTAAAATTCAAAATTCAAAATTTAAAGATTATTCCTGCTCTATATCGAATATTTTGATTAGATTTACGGCGAAATATTTGATTAAATTCTCGTCAAAAGTACAGCTTTTTTGGAACATGCAAGCATTTTGGGCAAAAAAAGGAGAAAAAATGATGGAACGAACGATCTTGCACATGGATTTGGACACGTTTTTCGTGTCGGTGGAACGGTTGGTCAACCCGTCGTTGGACGGCAAACCCGTCATCGTGGGCGGCATGTCGGACCGAGGCGTGGTGGCCACTTGCAGCTACGAGGCGCGGAAGTTCGGCGTACATTCTGCCATGCCGATGCGCATGGCGCGGCAACTCTGCTCGCAGGCGGTCTTCATCCGTGGCGACATGGAACTCTACAGCCGCTATTCGCGTTTGGTGACGGAAATCATCGCCGACAGTGCGCCCGTCTATGAGAAAATGTCCATTGACGAGCATTATTTAGACCTCACGGGTATGGACCGCTTCCACAACTGCCAACTGTGGTCGCACGAACTGCGCCAGAAAATCATCCACGAGACGGGCCTGCCGATTTCGTTTGGCTTGTCGGAAAACAAGACTGTGGCGAAAATCGCGACGGGACAGGCCAAGCCCAACGGCGAACTCGAAGTGCCCACACCTTATATTAATAGCTTCCTCGACCCGCTGTCGGTGCAGAAAATCCCGATGGTGGGCGAAAAGACCTACCATTTGCTCCGCTCGATGGGCGTGGAGAAAATCGGCACCCTGCGCCGCCTGCCGCCCGTGGCGATGGAACGCGCCATGGGCAAGCACGGCCTCGACATCTGGAAGAAGGCCAACGGGCAAGACAACACGCCCGTGTGCCCTTACCAAGAGCGGAAGTCCATCAGCAAGGAAAGGACGTTTGAGCAAGACACTATTGACATGGTCGCCCTGCGGCAATGCCTGGCGCGGATGGTGGAGGGTCTCGGCTTCGACCTGCGTTCGCAAAGCAAACTGACAGGCTGCGTGACGGTGAAGATCCGCTATTCCAACTTCGACACGCACGACATGCAGCAACGCATCCCCTACACCGCCTTCGACCACGTGTTGCAACAGACGGTCAACAGCCTCTTCGACCGTCTCTACAACCGCCGCATGATGATACGCCTCGTGGGCGTGCGCCTCAGCGAGCTGGTGAGCGGTGCGCCGCAACTGGCCTTGTTTGACGACAACACGGAACTGACGAATTTGTATGCTGCCATAGACAAGATCAAGACGCGATTTGGGGAACAGGTTTTGCATCGGGCGGCGGGGTGAATGATTTTTATTTCAGAAAAATGTATATCTTTGCCGCATTAAATGACAAGGAGGAAATATGACAGCAGTAGAAATGAAATATTCCCTGTTCAAGGAAATCGACTCTATTGAGGACGAATCTGTACTTTATCAATTGGCGGCTTTCATCAGGGGTTTGTTAGGTGTTTCGAAAAAAGTAACTGCACCCGAAGTGGATAAAGACGGTATTCCTGAGTTTATCCGCAACATGAGCGTTCAGACGGGCATGACTGGCGATGAGGATGTGAAGGAAGTGATGCACCAACATTGGGAGGAAAAGTATGGATAAACTATTTCTTGATGCCAATGTCGTTGTGGACTTCCTATGCGAGCGCAGCAATGAGTTCTATCTGCCTGCTGCCCGGCTGATGGTCAAGGGTTACAACAAGGAAGTCGAATTGTGTTGCTCGGCTTTAACACTGGCAACGGTAAGCTATTTCATGGAGAAAGGCAAAACCAGCCCAATGGAGATATTCCGCAAGATTTCTGATATGATTAGCATTTGCGAAGTGGCCGATGTTGACAGGAATGTGGTAGAGCTGTCGTTGACGTCGGGATTTACGGACTTTGAGGACGCCATGCAGTATTACTCCGCAAAGAAATGGGGTGCCGATATCATTATCACTCGTAATAAGAAAGATTTCCAGAAATCGCAATTGCCGATATACGAGCCAGTGGAGTACCTGGAAGTGTTAGGAGAAAAATGATTTTAGCGCAATACATGATCGAACTGCCCCCGAAGGAAATCCTGCAACGCCAACTCCGCAAGGGCTTGGAGGCGGCGCGGGAGCGGTGGGGATGATGAGATTCCAAGTTCAAGATAGAAGAGCGATTTTGAGAAAAAAGGGAACCTCTCTCGATGCCTTAAAGACCAAGTTCTCCTCCCAAATCGGGCAATATTACCTGGTCTATTCAAAAGACCTTCGGAAAGACGGCGATGTCGTTTTGGCGTCGGCTTTTATGGGGATGTTCCTTTGAAAGGTAATGTGGGGCGCACGATGAGAGAATTGGAAATGAAGAAAGAAAAATGCTCTCAAAATGCAAGCATATTGGAATAATGTGTATTATTGTGCTCGAAAACAATTTCAATAGTATGAATCAACGAGAAATGTTAAAGTGCCGTAAGGTGTTGTTTTTTTTGTCATTGTTAGGTATGGCAATGATGGTTTATTCATGTGCTTCGTCTTCAAAGACACCAACCTTTGATTTCCAACATCATCAATCTTTGACGAGCGGTTTTGTTGTGGAGGATGACACAGTGTTTTTCCCCAATCATTTCGTTGTTGAACAGAATCTCAATGAACTTGATATTAATATTCGGATTTCGCCGCATAAAATGAAAAAAGGGGATGAGGCGGCTGTTTGTGTGTGGGCGGATGGTGAAAACCATGCAGATGCTGTAATGTTTAAGATAGGTGCCGCCAATGCCTGGGTATTGTACAGATTTGTTGTCAACGGGAAAACCTATCCAATTTGTTCCGTCTTTTTAGGATTTCCTTCGAGACATCAAGCTTTAGTACATATTAAACGAGTTGAAGATGACCTGGTGTTTTATCAACCATACGATAGGGAAGTCGCTCGCATTGGTTTGAGCCAATTGTTCAAAGGTAATCCTTCGGACAAAACTGTGAGGCTTGTGATGTATGCAGTTCAAGCGGAAAACCATAAGCCTTTTACGGTTGATTTCGATTATTGAAGATGATTCATCACCTGACTGCCAACTGCTATGCAATCATTTTTACTTGTTTTTCTTTTCTGACATTAGAGAAAATCAAGTAATTGCCATGAATTATGCACCCAAACTGGTTCCCATCCCAAAAACTTTGATTAAATTTACGGCGAAATTTTTGACGAAAAACTAATCAAAGTATTGTGCTGATTGCGGTTCATTCATATAACAGCCTGTGCTACGGGACGATGCCGATTGCGGATTTGGTCACGAAGGCCGCCGCGATGGGCTATTCCGTTCTGCCTTTGACCGACATCAACACGACGATGGGCGTGGCAGACTTCGTGTTTGAGTGCCAAAAACAGGGCATCAGGCCCGTGGTGGGTGTTGAGTTCCGCAACGGCGACGAGCTGCTGTATGTGGCCTTGGCCAAAAACAACGCCGGCTTTGCCGAACTGAACCGTTTTTTGACCCAGCACAACCTCAACAAGCAGCCCTATCCTGACATCGCGCCGGAATGGGAACAGGTGATTGTCGTTTATCCCTTCGGGAAACGGCGGCCTAATACACTGAAAGAGAATGAATTTCTCGGTGTTCGTTTCTCCCAACTGACGCGGCTCTACAACTGCGATTCCTTTGGGAAATTGGTCGCGATGCAGCCCGTCACCTTTGCCGAGGAAGGCGACTTCCAGTTGCACCAATGTATGCGTGCCATCGACGGCAATGTGCTGATTTCGCGCCTCGACCCCAAAGCCTGCGCCGCGCCCGACGAGATTTTGTTGCCCCCCGAAAGGCTGAAAACCACCTTCGCGCTTTATCCGCAACTCATTGAAAATACGGAACGTGTCTTGGAGCAATGCGAAATCAACATGGACGGGAGCGTGAAGAACAAACGCACATTCACGGGCAACGTTTACGACGATCGCGAACTGCTGCACAAATTGGCCTTTGATGGGATGATGTACCGCTACGGCGCAACCAACAAGACTGCCTACCGCCGCATCGAAAAGGAGTTGGAAATCATCGAAAGGATGGGCTTTTGCGCCTATTTCCTCATCGCTTGGGACATTGTGCGCTTCGCGATGTCGAAAGGTTTCTATCATGTCGGGCGCGGCAGTGGTGCCAATAGCGTGGTGGCTTACTGTCTGAAAATCACTGATGTGGACCCAATAGAATTAGACCTATATTTTGAACGTTTCCTTAACCCCAAGCGGAGCAGTCCGCCCGACTTCGACCTCGACTTCTCGTGGCGCGACCGCGACCAAGTCATCGCGCACATCTTTGAGAAATATGGCGCGGAGCATGTCGCCCTGCTCGGCGCGACGGTCACCTTCCAAGGCAATTCGCTTTGTCGCGAGCTGGGCAAGGTGTTCGGTCTGCCCAAAAAGGAAATTGACCAGATGGAACGCAATCCCGCCGAGTTTGCGAAATACAACGCTATCGGTCAGCAGATTATGGATATTTCTGAGCGGCTCAAGGACTTCCCGCGACAGCGTTCCATCCATGCAGGCGGTGTGTTGGTGACCGAAAACCCCATCACCGACTATGCCGCCCTCGACCTGCCACCGAAGGGCTTCCCGACGACGCAATACGACATGTATTCCGCCGAGAAAATCGGGTTGGTGAAAATCGACATCCTCAGCCAGCGCGGCATCGCCCACATTCGCGACGCGGTGGAGATGGTGGAACGCAACCGTGGCGTCCGCATCGACATCCACCAAATCGGCGCACTGAAACAGGACGAACTGATTCGGCGGCAGCTGCTGAAAGCCGAGACCTGCGGCTGTTTCTACATCGAGAGTCCGGCGATGCGCGGTCTGCTGCGCAAGTTGCGTTGCAGCGATTACAAGACCTTGGTCGCTGCCAGCTCGATTATCCGCCCAGGCGTGGCCAAGTCGGGCATGATGCGCGAATACATCAACCGCTTCCATTACCCTGAAAATGTGGACTATAAGCATCCACTGTTGAAAGAGCTTTTGGCCGAGACCTACGGCGTGATGATTTACCAAGAGGACGTGCTGAAAGTGGGGCATTACTTTGCGGGCTTGGACTTGGCCGATGCCGATGTGTTGCGCCGCATGATGGGTCACAAGATGCGCGACAAATCTGAGTCTGAGGTGGTTACGAAACGCTTCTTCGACAACTGCAAGGCCAAAGGCTATCCCGATGCCTTGGTGCAGGAGCTTTGGCGGCAAATCGAGTCGTTTTCGGG
This sequence comes from uncultured Bacteroidales bacterium, assembly GCA_946410535.1. Next base: position 1,003 of record CAMKAR010000124.1, on the reverse strand, counting down.
CTATTCCTTCTCGAAGGCGCATTCGGCCTCGTATGCCGTGGAGAGCTACCAAAGCCTCTACCTGAAAAGCCACTATCCGCTTGAGTTTCAGGTGGCTGTCATCAACAATTTCGGCGGGTACTATCAGACTTGGTTCTACTTCAACGAGGCGCGGCGCATGGGTGCGAAAATCCACTTGCCTTGCGTCAACAGCAGTGAATATTTAACCACCTTGAACGGTAGGACAATTTTTATGGGTTTTGTGCATCTACAAGGCATTGATCAGCAATTTGTTGAGCGGTTCATCGCCGAGCGCAAGGCCAACGGCCCGTTTGCCAACTTCGACGACTTTGTCCGGCGGGTACCGTTCCATTTGGAGCAACTCATCCTGCTCATTCGCGGCGGCGCGTTCAGTTTCACGCGAAAACCCAAGGCCGAACTGCTGTGGCAGGCGCACCTTAACAAAAGTGAAGGCAAAAAGGAACAACCCGAAACGCTTTTCCCGATGGAAAGCCAGCATTTCGAGTTTCCTGACTTCGCGACCAACGCCTTGCAAAACGCCTACGACGAAATAGAACTTTACGGCTTCCCCGTTTCGATGACTTGGTTCGACATGCTGAAAACCAAGTTCCGTGGCGAGCTGATGGCCTGCCAGATGCTCAACTTTGTGGGTCGGCGTTTTCGGATGCTTGGCAAGTTGGTGACGGTGAAATACGTCCGCACAAGCCGTGGCGACACGATGGCTCTCGGCACCTTCGTCGATGCCACGGGCGAGGCCTTCGACACGGTGCATTTCCCGCAAACCTTGAAGGCATGGCCGTTCCAAGGCGACGGCGTGTATCTGCTTTTGGGCAAGGTGACGGAGGAGTTCGGACAGCCTTCGCTTGAGGTGGAAAAGATGGATCGGATGGGCTATAAGGCATTGCAATAAATGAAAAAAATGTGTAATTTTGCAAACAAAAGCGAACAAAATGGAAAACAAGACAGAAAAACGCCTCTTCACGGCGAGTGAATACATGAAGGA
>CAMKAR010000123.1 GCA_946410535.1 uncultured Bacteroidales bacterium | reverse complement strand
CAACGACCCCCGCCTTGTAAGGGCGATGCTCTGAACCAACTGAGCTAAGCTCCCTTTTGCGCTGCAAAATTACGACTTTTTTCGCTTTTTTCGACCAAACAGGAGCTTTTTTCTATTTTTTTCTTACTTTTGTAGCAACGATAAACTAAGATGAATAATTTGTGTTTGTTATGAAAAAATTGAATTTCAATAAGTTAAGAAAATATCTACCGTTTGTTTTAATGTTGTTGGCCATCGTGTGCTGCAACTTGGCCATCGCCGACGTGGGCAACCAAAACCGCTACAGCTCAGGCGGTGGCGATGACGGAGGTGACGGCGACATCGGCGTGCTCATCGGCTATCTCATCGGCCTCTTCATCGAAAACCCCACGATGGGCATGATCGTCTTGGCTATCCTTGTCGTGTTTGTCCTCATCAAGCGTCGGCAAGCCAAGAAAAACGCCAGCGACCCCACCTATATTAATAGGAATATAGAACAGCAGGCTGCGAACGACGTGAACTTGGACTTCACCGCCAACGTGGCTAATCAAGTCCAAGCCGTCGACCCGGCCTTCTCAGCCGACAAGTTCATCGGCTTTGCCCGCGAAGTGTTCATGAAGATCCAAGAGGCATGGACGGCCAAAGACTGGAAACCCATACGCCCATTCGAGAGCGAAGCCCTCTTCAACCAGCACAAACAACAGCTCGACGAATACATTCGTCTGGGCAAGACCAACGTCGTGGAGAAAATCGCCATCAAGCACTGCTCGCTCCATGCCTTCAGGCAGGATGGCGACAAGGAGGTGCTCACCGTGTGGCTCAACGCCGTGATGCGCGACTACGTCATCGACGATGCCACCAAGAAGGTGCTCGAAAGCGACCCCAACCGCGACTGGTACATGCGCTATGAGATGGTCTTCAACCGCAAGGCCGGCCTCAAGACCGATCCTGCCAAGAAAGGCAACACCATCACCAATTGCCCCAACTGCGGCGCGCCCACCGAGATTACCTCATCGGGCCAATGCGCCTACTGCGGCAGCGTGATCACCAACGGCGAACACGACTGGGTCTTGACGGACATACATTCAAGGAGTTAGGAGTATGGAGTTTAGAGTTTAGAGTTTAGAGTTTAGAGTGTAGAGTGTAGAGTGTAGAGTGTAGAGTGTAGAGTTTGGAGTTTGGAGTGAAGAATGTGGAGTTTTAAATCTTGAATCTTGAATCTTGAATTTTAAATCTTGAATCTTGAATTTTAAATCTTGAATATTAAATCAATCATAAACAATTAATTTACTACCAAATGGGACTTATCAAAGCAATAGTAGGATCAATCGGTGGCACCTTGCGTGACCAATGGTTGGATCTCATCAAATGTGACAACATGGACATGGACACCCTCATGGTGAAGCAAACCACCAGCTCGGGTCAGATCTCGAAAGGCAGCCGCATCCTCGTGGCCCCCGGCCAGGTGGCCGTTATCTACGACAGTGGTTCGGTTCTCGATGCCACCGCCGAGGAAGGCGTCTACACCTTCGACCAAAGCTCGTCGCCGTCGTTCTTCGCAGGCGAGTTCGGTCCTGTCTTCAAGGAAATGTGGCAGCGTTTCACCTATGGTGGCACTCCCGCCAAGGAGCAAGCCGTGTTCTTCTTCAACATCAAGGAAATCCTTGACAACAAGTTTGGTACCGCCACTCCTGTCCCCTTCCAAGACTGGTCGCATGCCATCCCGAACCAGATGACGGGCTCGCTGCAACCCATGGGTGTCAATGTGCGCTGCTACGGCAAATACACCTTCCAGCTCGACGACGTGGCCGTTTTCATGCGCAACCATGCCGGAACTGCCAACGTGGTGAAGAAACAGGACATCACCGAGCAGATGCGCAGCGAAGTGATTGCCTCGTTCCAAAATGTGCTCAACGAGATGGGCAACAGCAAGCACCGCGTGCCTGTGCTCGAACTGCCCAGCTATACCGACGAGATCAAACAGGTGATGGACGAGCGCGTGTTCGACGAGCCTATACGTCGCCGTGGCGTCAAACTCATCAGCTTCACGATCGAGTCGGTCTCGCTCGACGAAGCCAGCCAGCAGAAGATTGACCGCTACGAGTACAGTTCGAACTCCATGATGCAACAAGGCAAGATCATCGACGTCATGCAGACCGCAGCTGGCAACGAAGCTGGTGCGGCAGGTGCCTTCATGGGTCTCGGCATGGCCAACATGGGCAGCGGTGGCATGACGGGCAGCGTGATGCAAAACGCTTGGAATGGCCAAGGCGGACAGGTCAACTACGACCCCTACAACCAAGGCGGTGTCGGTGGTGCTGCCCAGCAAGGCGTCCCCTGCCCCAAGTGCGGCACACCCATCACTGGCAAGTTCTGCCCCGAATGCGGCACACCAGCACCTGCACCGAAGCAAACGATGAAATGCCCGAAGTGCGGCACCGAGAGTTCAGGGAAATTCTGCCCCGAATGCGGCACGCCCTTGGTCGCTGTAGGTCCGAAACGCTGCCCGAAATGCGGCACCGAGGCGACGGGCAAGTTCTGCCCTGAGTGCGGTACTCCGATGGAATAACGCCATAAAACAAATGTAGAGACGCGCCATGGCACGTCTCTACATTGCGAGCGAATAACGGGGTTCGAACCCGCGACCCTCAGCTTGGGAAGCTGATGCTCTACCAACTGAGCTACATTCGCGTTTTGACGCTGCAAAAATACGAAAATTTTTAATTTTGAATCTTAAATATTGAATTTTTATGCCAATAACAGAAAAAGAAGAACAAATCATCCGCGACAGCTTCCACCCCAAATCATGGAACGACATCAAGACCCACAATTCATGGTCGGTGTTCAAGATCATGGCCGAGTTTGTGGAAGGCATGGAAAAGATGTCGAGAATCGGTCCTTGCGTGGCCATCTTTGGGTCGGCACGCACCCAACCTGGCGACAAATACTACGAAATGGCCGTTGAGATTGCCGAAAAATTAGCCGACTACGGCTTCGGAACCATCACCGGTGGCGGTCCTGGCATCATGGAGGCTGGCAACAAAGGCGCCCAACAAGGCGGTGCCACCAGCGTGGGACTGAACATCAACCTGCCTTTCGAGCAGCACTTCAACCCCTACATCGACCACGACAAGAACATCGAATTCGAGCATTTCTTCGTCCGCAAGACCATCTTCATGCGCTACGCTCAGGGCTACATCGCCATGCCTGGCGGCTTCGGTACCTTGGACGAGCTGTCGGAGGCCATCACCCTCATCCAAACCAACAAGATGGTCGACTTTCCCGTCGTCCTCGTCGGCTCGGAATATTGGAAAGGACTGATTGACTGGTTCCGCAACACCTTGTTAAGAGACCGCATGATCAAGGAAGAAGACTTCGACATTTTCCACATCGTCGACACCACCGACGAAGCCGTGAAAGTCATCAAGGACTTCTACAAGAAATACGCTATTAAGCCGAACTTCTAATGCGACGTTATATCGAAGTTCCACTGCAACTGCTTGACATCGAAGGAGAAGGCTTCCATGTCATGGTGAAAGGCATGATCCATGGCAAGGAAGCCAACTTCCTGATTGACACGGGCGCATCGCGCTCCGTCTTCGACCCAAAGACCATCGCCACCTTTATCAACGACGTCACCTTCGAGAAAAAAGAAGGCATGACGGCTGGCGTGGGCAGCTCCGACTTGGAAAGCGCCACTTTCAACATTGACGTTTTTTCGATAGGGGAAATGGAAATCCATGACTACGAAGCCGTAGCCTTGGACTTGGAGAACATCCATGAGATGTACGACAAACTCGGCCTACCTCGCATCGACGGCATCCTCGGTGGCGACTTGCTGAAGCGCTACAAGGCCGTCGTCAACTACAAAGCCAAGAAACTAAGGCTTACGCCGAGAAGCAATTCGACAGTTCGTTAAGCCATTTTGCACAATAGGTTTTCTGGATTGCTTCGCTTTGCTCGCAATGACGTCCTCGTAGCAGTAAACGTCATTGCGAGGGAGGCACGACCGAAGCAATCCAGAAAAACCACCATTATTCCTCCGATGCCTCCCCTTCAGTCATAATCACTTCTGGCTCAGCCTCTTCTTCCTTTTCCTTCACATAACGCGCATCGAGCGCCAAGCGAAAGCCGCCGAACGAATTCTTCAGGTCGGGCAGGCGCTTGCCGCGCCACGACACACGCGCCATCGTTTTGGGCAGTTGCCAGGCACCGCCGCGAATGATGTACATCTCGCCGTCCTTGCCTAATTTGGCATTGCGCTCAGCGTCATAGAAACGATATTTCGTCGAGCACCATTCCCACACGTTGCCGCTCATGTCGTAGATGCCCAACTCGTTGGCTGTGCGTTTCTTCACCTTCTTGGTCTTGCGGGCGTTGCCATTGTGCCATGCCACGCGGTCGACATCCTTGCCGCCGCTGTAGATGTAGCCTCGTGAATTTTTGCCACCACGGGCGGCATACTCCCATTCCTCCTCGGTAGGCAGGCGGAACTGCATCCCCGTGATGCTATCGATGCGCCGCAAAAACTCCTGAACCTCAAAATAGTTGACATTGGTCACAGGACGTTTTGGGCATTTGTAACGGCTTGGATTGTAGCCCATTACCTCTTTCCATAGTTTCTGCGTCACTTCAGTCTGGCCGATGTAGAAATCGTCGCGAATCGTCACATGATGCACCGGCACTTCGTCGATGAGCGAGTTGCGGTCGTAGTTGAACTCGGCCGTGTCCATATGCTGCGCGCCCATCCAGAAGTCGCCCTTCTCGACCCGTACCATGTTGAACGACACCTTGTTGACGCGATAGGAAGTAGGTGCCGGAAGGGTGTCTTGGGCAAAGGCCAACGCTGAAAGCAGCAAAAAACTGAAAATCAATGTAAATCTTCTCATTTCTATCGAATTTGGAGGCAAAATTAGAAAATTTGTGCCAAAAACCACTATCTTTGCGCAAAATTCAACAAGATGACCAAGATCCTCATCATTGACGACGAAGCCCCCATCCGTAGGGTGCTGCGCGACATATTGGAAAACGAAAACTATCAGGTGAACGATGCCTCGACAGGCATGGATGCCCTGCAACTCATTAAAGACCACGACTTTGATGCCGTTTTCTGCGACATCAAGATGCCCGAGATGGACGGCATCGAGACCCTTGAGGCCATCCGAAAGGAATCGGACGTGCCCGTCATCATGCTCTCGGGTCACGGCACCATCGAGACCGCCGTGGAAGCCATCAAGAAAGGCGCCTTCGACTTCATTCCCAAGCCGCCAGACCTCAACCGTCTGCTCATCACCCTGCGCAACGCCTTGGACAAGAAGAACTTGGCCACAGAAAACAAGGTCTTGAAAAAAGCCGTAAAACTCCAAAGCCAGATGATCGGCGAGTCGGCACCCATGATGGAAGTGAAGGACATGATCGAGAAGGTGGCCCCCACCAATGCGCGTGTGCTCATCACAGGCGAGAACGGCACAGGCAAGGAACTCGTCGCCCGACAGCTGCACGAGCTTAGTCCTCGCTGCAAAGGGCCTTTCATTGAGGTGAACTGCGCTGCAATCCCTTCGGAACTCATTGAAAGCCAGCTTTTCGGTCACGAGAAAGGTGCTTTCACCTCGGCCATCAAGCAGCGCAAGGGCGACTTCGAATTAGCCGACAGCGGCACGCTCTTCTTGGACGAAATCGGCGACATGAGCCTCTCGGCCCAGGCCAAGGTGCTGCGTGCCTTGCAGGAAAACAAGATTGTGCGCGTGGGCGGCGAGAAGGAAATCCCCGTCGACGTAAGGATTTTGGCCGCCACCAACAAAAACCTGAAGGAGGAAATCGAGAAGGGCAACTTCCGTGAGGACCTCTACCACCGCCTGAGCGTCATCGTCATCCAAGTGCCACCCTTGCGCGAGCGCAAGGACGACATCCCGCTGTTGGTGCAGAGCTTCGTAGAACGCATCGCACAAGAAATGGGCAAGGCCGCGCCCGAGTTTGAGCCTGAGGCCATCGAGGCGTTGCAGCACTACCAATGGACGGGCAACATCCGCGAATTGCACAACATCGTGGAGCGCTTGGTCATCCTCTGCGGCGACACGATTACGAAGGACGACGTGGTGAGGTTTGGGAACCCGCTTAATTAGTTGGGAGTTTGTTGGAGTGCAACGTTTGCGTCAGAAGTTTTTTTTCAAGATGCCCTTGAGGGATATTGAAAATAGGTGTAATTTTGCAGCCCGTTTGAAAGCACGGCAACCAGTCAACGAAAGGGGATGTATGGTTTTGACAGCAAGATGAATTGTCATGTAAGCATGCCGAGCCTCGCAGTGACGCTCGTTAATCTTGACTGCAAAAAAGTAATTGGCGAAAACAACTACGCTCTCGCTGCCTGATTGAAGTACAGTAGATCACTGGCTTAATCCGCACACAAGGTGAGCGGACGAGACATCTCGCAGGTGGAGATTCCTGATTCCGGCCTGAGCACGAGGTGCTAAGCAATTTCGGGATAGCCTTGTCGGCGCTCCGACGGCAGGGCGAAACTCAGGAGATAAGGTCGCGTTTAGGGCGTTCGTTCCCTTGCACGGCACGAAAACCAATAGCG
>CAMKAR010000122.1 GCA_946410535.1 uncultured Bacteroidales bacterium | reverse complement strand
AATGGCGACAACGTGAAGGTGAAGAAGGTGGTGGTGAGATGACTTGAACCCCCCTGGTCCCCTTAAAAGGGGGAGGGCGCAAAGCGGCGCAAAATTTGAACCCGAAGCCAGCGTCCGGCAGGCGTCACCCTCTTGAGGGGACAGGGGGAGTGAAAATACCCCAACCAGGAAAAAACAAGAAAACAAGCCAATTCTCGATAAGAGAGCCGGTGGCGCAAGCTGTCGGCTCTCTTTTCATAAACAACAACAAATCAACCTCTCATCCGAAATTTCTTCGTATTTTTGCCGCCTTAAATAAAAGCCTATTACTCAAGATGAAAGTAAAACACTCACTCTTCCTGCTCCTCACGGCACTGCTCGCGCCTTGGGCAGCAAACGCGCAGGACAACAACACTATTGTTTTGGACGGAAACAAGGATATCGCCATTCAACCTGGCCAAACTTACAACTTCTACGATTCGGGAGGACCCAATGCCGATTATCGTTCAAACGAGAATTACATCCTTACGCTGACTTGTGATAGCGACATTACCATCAACTTCTCCCAATTCGAGACAGAGTCGGGTAGTAGCTGTAGTGATTGGGACTACATGCGCATTTATGATGGCGAGTTCTCTGGGGATTATTTGCTTGTGAGGGGACAAACAGACTGTCCCAATTCGTTGGTCACAGGTAGGGATTATGTGGCCACGTCTGGCACCATGATCATTATATGGAATAGCGATTGGAATGGGGTAAAGGCGGGTTGGGTAGCCACCATTACTGGAGGTTGCGGCCCTGTGGTGGTCAATAGTAATAACGTCTATACGGAAAACTTCGACAGCTATACCAGCCACACTAATAATGCCTCATCTCCTAACACTTACCCCAACGATCCGCTGCCCCAATGCTGGCAATTCATCAACCGTTCAGACGGCTCTTATCCTCCCTATCCAAAGGCGTTTCTCACCTCAAGTCCATATTATGCCGTCAGCGGCAACTGCCTGTTGCTCAATTCGAGCGGAGTAAAGGACCTTTATGCCATCCTGCCCCAGTTTGAGGGGAACATCTCGGGATACCAACTCACTTTCACCTATCGTAATTATGGAACGACCGATGACGATGGCACGCTTTACGTGGGTTACATGACCAACCCTAACGATACTACCACCTTCGTGCAAACACTTGAATGCCCCAAAAGGGCTGCATTGACCACAAAGGCAGCCTTTTTCCTCCAAGCACCGCAGGGCAGCTACATCGCATTCAAGTATGGAGACGGAGGTTACAACTACGATTTGTATATCGACGACGTAGTGGTGAGCGTGCTCCCCTCGTGCATCCCCACAGGTACGCCGAGATGTGTCGAGCTGTCGGCCCATACCGCCAAGCTGAGCTGGGATTTGGTTGACGCAACGCAAACCGCTTGGGAAGTGGAGTATTCTGAAAATCCGGATTTCTCTGGGAGTTCTGTAAAACCTGCCACCACGCATGAGGATTTTGAGCTTACGGGCCTTGTTGCTGAAACGCAATATTATGCCCGTGTCCGTGCCAAATGCGGCAATGATGATTACAGCACGTGGAGCGAAGCGGCATCCTTCACCACCTTCAACACATGCCCCGTGCCTTTCAATTTGGCCGCCAACAACCTTACCGCAGGGAAGGCCGACCTCAGCTGGACAGGCTCCATCGACGTGCCGAGCTACGACGTCCGCCATAGAAAAGCCTATCATGTGATTGGCGATTACGAACGCTTCAACACTACTTCGGCTCCTGAGGGTTGGGAACTCAAATATGGCTTGCTGAGTCAGATTATGGATGGTCAAACTTTGGACCCCCCTATCTATTATATGGGATATTTTCCATGGGGTTTTGGTGCGTATGCCGATGTCTTCGACAGTCATGCACGCCTTTGTGTCACAGATGTTTCTAGTAGAGATTGGCTCATCAGCAAGAGTTATACCATACAATCTTCCGATGCTGTCGTCTTCGACTTGGCTATGGCTGATTGGGGCTTCACAATGGAGCTAGATGGCACCGACGACAGGTTTGTCGTGCTGATTACTACGGACAACTGCCAATCATGGACCATCCTTCGCGAGTGGAACAACACGGGTTCGGAATATGTCTTCAACAACATTGCTTGCTCCGCCACGGGCGAGCGGGTGGCCATCGACCTGAGTGGATATGCGGGGCAAACCGTGCGCATCGCCTTCTATGGCGAGTCGACCGTGGAAAATGCCAGGAACTACCTGCATATCGACAATGTGGCCGTGGGCACGTTAGTCGCCGCCTCACCATGGAAAACCAAGCAAGGCATCACCGCAAACACGGCTACCGTTACGGAAGTCCTTCGCAACCTCAGCGCCGAAACCGAATATGAAGCGCAAGTGAAGAGCAATTGCTCCGAACCTGAGGCATGGTGTGCGCCTCTCTTCTTCACAACGCCGGAAGCGCCCGATGCGCCCACGGGCTTGCAGGTCGTGGAGGGCAGCATCACCGCCACGGGTGCCTCCTTCAGCTGGGATGGCGAGCCTACTGAATCGTTCCAATACTGCACCGTCACGAATCCGCTGGAAGGTTTCGAGCCTACCGTCTGGACCAATGTGCAAGGCAATACGGTGAATGTGACGGACGCTTTCACGCCCAACAGGGTCGCCCGCTTATACCTCCGCAAGGATTGCGGCGACGATGGTCTCAGCAAGTACACCTACGTGGAGTTCCGCACCGGTTGCGGCACCATGGTTATCGATGACATTAACAGCTATACGGAAAACTTCGACAGCTATACTGCCGGCACTAGTAATGCCCAATTCCCAAGCACCTATCCCAACGATCCACTGCCCCAATGCTGGCAATTCCTCAACCGTTCAGCCACCGATTATCCACAGGTGTTTATCTCCACATTTCAAGATTATATTGTCAGCGGCAACTGCCTGTTCTTCAAGTCGAGCAGCACGACCCCGCTTTATGCCATCTTGCCCGAGTTTGCCCAACCCGTCGCCAACTTGCAAGTCACCTTCACCTACCGTAATGAAGGAACGAACATTGACAATGGAACGCTTCATGTGGGTTATCTGACCGACCCGAGCGATGCCAGTACCTTTGTGTCAACACTTGAATGTCGAAAAACGACGGCACTGACCACAATGACAGCCTATTTCCCCCATGCTCCAGAGCAGGGCAGAATGACATTCATGTACAAAGGCGGAGAGGGTGAACCCTACTATTTGAGTATCGACGACGTGGAGGTGAGCGTGGCTCCCTCGTGTTTACACACGGGTAAGCCGAGCTGCGGCGAGTTGTCGTCCCAGACCGCCAAGTTGAGTTGGGATTTGATTGACGCGACGCAAACCGCTTGGGATGTGCAGTACTCGACGAGCCAGGACTTCGCGGAGTATAGTACAGTCATTGCCAACACGCATGAGAATTTTGAACTCCGTAACCTTGTTCCCGAAACGCAATACTATGCCCGCGTCAGAGCCAGGTGCAGCGATGAGGCTTTCAGCGCGTGGAGCGAAACGATAACCTTCACCACCTTCAGCACTTGCCCGGTGCCTTTCAACTTGGCCGTCAGCAGCCATACCATTACCCAAGTGAGTGCCGTCCTCAGCTGGAGCGGCACCATCGATGTGCAGAGCTACGACGTCCGCTATAAAAGCACCGCCGCCTCGTCATGGCGAACCATTCAGGACATCACCGCAACCACGGCAGTCCTTTCCAACCTCAACGCTTATACAGAATATGAAGCGCAAGTGAAGAGCAACTGCTCCAATCCTGAGGCATGGAGTGCGTCTGTCGTCTTCGAGACGGACTATGCAGGCAGTGTGCCCACGGGCTTGCAAGTGAGCGGCATCACTGCCACGGATGCCACCTTCACTTGGGATGCCGATGAGTATGCTACATCATACCAATACTGCGCCGTCACGAATCCGCAGGAAGGTTTCGATCCCACCGATTGGATCAATGTCCAAGGCAATACGGTGAGATTAGAGAACGCTTTCACACCCAACAGGCCCGCCCGTTTCTACCTCCGCAAGTACTTCGGCAACCAGGCCGTCAGCAATTACACCTACGTGGATTTCCATACCGAATGCGGCCACATGGTCCTTAGTTTCGATGGTGACAACGATTTCTATTTCGAGGACTTTGAAGGCTACGAGGGCAATTCATGTAGTCCAAATGTATTTTCCGGTACCTTGCCCCGTTGTTGGGATGGCTATTTCACGAGCCAATATGAAAATCCAGAATTTATCGCAGGTTGGGCTCCCCATATCATCAACAACGGTGACGAATATTGTTACTATCACCACAGTGGCACTAATTCATTGTTCTTCTTTGGTAGAGAATACGGTTACGCCGCCTTGCCCTACTTCGACAATCCCATTAGCACCCTTCGCATCAGCTTCTGGATGAAGAGAGACTCTGGTGGAACGCTTGTTTTGGGTTACATCAAGAGCGGAGACGTAAATTACAATACTTTTACGCCGATTGCAGAATTCGAGGACAGCTATTTCTCCATGGTTCAGCATAGCAAGGACTTGAATGAAGTCCCTGCCGAGGCCACGCGTTTGGTGTTTAGATGGTTTTCCGAAGGGGCTAGTTATGAGTGCTGCATCGATGACGTGAAGGTCTCCCTGTTGCCCACCTGCCAGCCGCCCACAGGATTGGCCGTCGGCAATGTGACTTCCACGGGTGCCAATTTCACTTGGGAAGCCGAGACCGATGAGACGTTCCAGTATTTCACCATCTCGAATCCCCCGGCAGACTTCGAGCCTTCCCGCGAAACCAACTGGACCGTGGTGCATGGCAACACCTTGAATCTGACGAATGTTTTCGCGCCCAACACGCTCGTCCGCTTCTACATCCGCAAGGGCTGCGGCAACGGTGGCTACAGCGATTACACCTCCGTGGCGTTCCGTACCATCTGCGACCCCATAAGCCTCGTTAACTATTCGGAGAACTTCGACAGCTATACGGGCGTCAGCAGTGGCATCTATCCCATCGAATCCATTTACCCCTTCGATCCGCTGCCCGACTGCTGGCGGTTCCTCACCCGTCCGGAAGAGTCCTATGATGATCCGCAGGTGTTCATTTCCAGCACTTCGGGCTATGCCGTTGAGGGCAACTGTCTGTTCTTCAGGTCAGACCCGACAACACCAATCTATGCTATCCTGCCTGAGTTTGAGGAGAATATCTCGGGATACCAACTCACCTTCACCTACCGTAATGAAGGAACGTCCGAATCCAATGGTACTCTTTATGTGGGTTACATGACCGACTTGAACGATACCAGCACCTTCGTGCAAACGTTAGCCTGCCCCAAAACGCAGACGCTGACCACGACGACGGCCTATTTCACCTTTGCGCCAGAGGGCAGCTACATGGCGTTCAAGTACGCAGGAGGAACAGGCAGTGGCTACTATTTTAGTATCGACGACGTAGTGGTGAGCGAGGCTCCCACGTGTTTCCCCACGGGCAAGCCGACTCATGGCGAGTTGTCGGCCCATACCGCCAAACTGAGTTGGGATTTGGTTGACCCAACGCAAACGCAAAATGTTTGGGAAGTGCAGTATTCAAAAACCTCGGATTTCTCGGAAGCTACTGTAGTTACAGCCACCACGCACGAAGATTTCCAGATTACAGGCCTTGATGCTGAAACGCAATATCATGTCCAAGTCCGTGCCAAGTGCAGCGAAACGGATTTCGGCACGTGGAGCGAAACGTTAACCTTCACTACGCTCAGCACTTGCCCTGTGCCCACCGACTTGGCTGCCAGCAACCTCACCCAAGAGAGCGCCAAAATCAACTGGACAGGCTCCATCGATGTGGAAAGCTACGCCGTCCGTTATCACAAGACCGACCAAGTGGTTGGCATTGACGAACGTTTCAATACCGCATTGCTTCCCGAGGGTTGGGAAAGCAAAAAAGGCCTGCTGAGCGACATTCTGGCTGGTGGCGCTTTTGGACCCAGTGACCAGAGATCGTGGATTTTTGGCGCAAATGGATACGGTGTCGATGAAATGAGTGCATACCTTGTTGTCAATGGTACAGATCACAATGATTGGCTCATCACCAAGAGACATACCGTAACACCTTCTGACAATGCCTTCACTTTCGACTTGTCCATATCGAGCACTGACCCCTACAACAGCCAAATACAAAATGGCCCCGACGACAGGTTTGTCGTGCTGATTACCGCTGATGATGGTCGAACATGGAATATCCTCCGCGAGTGGAACAACTCGGGCTCGGAAGATGTCTACATCAACATTTCTCCCTACAGGTTCCAACAAGAGAGCATCGACCTGAGTGGATATGTTGGGCAAACGGTGCGCATCGCCTTCTATGGCGAGTCGACTGTGAGCAACGCCTCGAACTGCCTGCATCTCGACAATGTGGTCTTTGGCACTTCGATGGCTGCCTCTGAACCGCAAACCCAAACGGGCATCACTGGAAATCAGGAAAACGCTGCAAACTCGTTTGTCATTCAGGGCCTTGTCGCCAACACTGAATATGAAGTACGGGTGAAGAGCGAGTGCTCCGACCCAGAGGTGTGGAGCGCCCCCATCACCTTCAGGACGCTGGATCC
>CAMKAR010000121.1 GCA_946410535.1 uncultured Bacteroidales bacterium | reverse complement strand
CTTTGCAACGCTCGATGTCAACGACGATGGCTCCTCTGAATTTTGCCATATTGATTAAATTTTTGAGTTGATTGATTTCAATTTTTATGAGTCCACGAAATTACGGTTTTTATTTGAAATAGGTATCGGGGGAGGTTAGTATTTCGCATGGATTTTATAATTTAGAATGGTTTTAAATAGCATCGCATCCCTTGGGGATGCTCGGTTTTATTTGTTCTTTTCCCATTGATGGAAAAGAACCAAAAGATCTAGGCCAAAAACATCGGCCCACCGCACAGCCTCTCTAAATGGGTGACCCTCAAGGCGGGGAGTGCCTTCGTTCCGAAGGCAAACGCTCCCTGCTTCCTGCTGCGCTTTGCTTGCAGTCGCAGTCCGCGCCCCGCCCTGAGGCTCAGCCCACTTAGTTCGGCTTTTGAGTGAGCGCTGCTCCGGTTTTTGGCCGTGGCCCACGCGCCCAGCCCGGTGAAGTGGGGCGTGCTTAATGATTAAGGTTGAGTGGCTTCATCCAAAGGGTGTTAGCTATAAAGAAAAACTAGGTTCTTTGTCGCTCTATTTATAAGAATTATCGTATTTTTGTATCATAAATAACTGTAATTAGGCAATGGTATTATTGGCATTTAACTGGGATTTAGATCTAGGCTTTGTTATAGGATTGCTTGGCCTAGTATTCTCTGTATGGGCGATGTTGCGAACGAGAAAACTTGAAAAGCAACAATACATATTAAACCAGTACGAGTTGGAAGATAGGGAAAAGGCAAGAGAGGAAGAAAAACACGCTAAATTAAAAGTTTATGGTGTTTCAGATGATTTGCGCAGTAGAATGGCAATGCGGATTACCAATGAAGGAAAATGTGCTGCTGAAGAAATCCAACTTTTGATAATGAACTTGTCAACGGTTGAATTCCCTGAAGGGTTAGAGATTGAAGGGAAAACACCGTCAAGATTAGGGGCGGGCGATTCATTTGATTTCTTCTTGAATTGTTGGACTGACGATGATGTGTTGGAACTGAGAGTTAAATGGATAGATGAAGCGGGGCCATGGGTGGCAACACAAAACATTCAAATCAAGTGTATGCGCGATTGAGAGTTTTTAAATACGAAATTAATTACATATAATGACATGTCTGATTATAACGCTGCAATATGGAAATTATCCGTCTTTTGTGGAAAGTATGGTAGAATAGTTCCTGTGAACGAAGATTCAAATGGATTGATGAGGAGGTTTCATACATCTACAAGGAATGAAGACATTGAAGATTTGTATGTTGACTTTAATGATAAAATGGACCCGATGTCTTTTATGCAAATCGTTAGTTCAAAAGATTTGTATGTTATCGGACATGGTGAAGCAGAAGAGGATTATAGGGGAAGTGTGTTTTATTCAAAATACACTTTATTTACAGGGGAGCAGATTAAACAATTGAATTGGAAGACTATTAAGTATGTAGGAATGCATGCTTGGGGAACTTTGCAGGATTGTGGCCAAGCTGTTATCATAAATAAAAATGATTATTTTAATGCTAACGAGTAACTGTCCACAATCAACCTGTTTTTTAGACTAGGTTTTTATAAAACATGTCCATCAACGAAAAACTTGAACAACTGAAACAAGAAGCCCGAGAGGCAGCCGCAGCGGGAGATCTTAATGCGCAATGGAAGTATGCGAATTATATGATGAGCCCCACTAGTACCCTTGAGCAGTATAAGGAAGGATTGATGTTTTTGATATTGGCGGCTTCAAGAGGGCATTGTTTCGCTCAAATCGATTTGGCATACGATTATTTCTATGGCAAAGGGTGCAAAAAAGATGTTGACGATGCTTTGGTCTTGTGCAAACAGGCCTTATCAACAATCCAAGAAGTGATAAAGGAAAAGCAAGAAAAAGAGAAAAACGCAGATCTTTCATTTTGGCTGATTAACCAGCAGAAAGCCGTGCGGCTCCGTGACACCATACTGAAACTCAAATCGATACCAAAGCCAGTGTCTGATGCGCAGTTGGCGTTGTTTCAAGCATTTGATGGTCACGATTGGAGCAAACTTGAGTCAATGCTTGCTGAGAATGTGGCGTTTTCTTTTATGTTCAAGCCTCCTCTTGAGGGTAAAAAGGCGGTTTTAGAATGGTTTGAGGGACGGTTCTCGGATAGAGAATACCAAGTGTCGCTTGTGCCGACGGTAAGGTTCGGGATGGTTGTGGAGATCCATATCCCTAATGATATGCATAACTTAATCCGTTCGTTGTTTTTTACGAGAACAAACGAAGAAGGGAGAATTGACCGTATTGCACATCAAGCCTACAATGGAGGTGATTTTTGCTTCACCACAGGGAACGAGCCATTTTTGTGGCAAGAAATAGCGCCTTGTTTGAACGATTTGGATACAGCCAGGCATCCTGCCAGTGCTCTTGTCAGGGGGCGAATGTTTTGCATGGGTTGTGGAAAACTGAGCCACGAGTTGAGATGGATTCGATTCCACTCCAATCTCGCATTACATGATGGTTTCACATATATTGGCACTATGTCAGTTTGTACTGATTGTCAGCAACAGGTTGAGTTTTATTTGAAAGAGTGTAAGGTTGGTTGAATCCGCCCGTAGTGTTTTTGTGTTTCAAATGACCAAAGCAGAGTATGATAAGTTTTGAGGTCAAAATTTTTGACCTCAAAACTTATCATAACTGATTCATTGTCAACAGATAATAAAAACGACTTGGATTTGTGGTCAAAAAATTTGACCGCAAAATTATCCCCGGTTGACTGTGAATCATAAGAATCAGAAATTTTGACATCAAAAAATTTGATATCAAAAACCAGGGAGAAGGGGAAGTTGTCAACGATTTGCGGTCGAAATTTTCGACCGCAAGTTTTATAGTAACTTAAAAATCAATACGTTATATGATTTTTCATTTTTCTTCAAAAGCGATTTCCTCTTCTTTCAGAGTAGCTTCGAAGTCTCAAAGATTTCAAAAAATGATTTTCCCCTTGCAGGTGTCAAAAATTTGTTATACTTTTGCAGCGTGAAACATCAAGGCAGACCGATAGGGAGTATCGAACCCGCCCGGACGCTTGAGTTTTTCACCCTCTAATGCCAATCTCAAGACATGGGGTTGGCATTTTTTATTTCGGTGGTGATAGAGTAAAGAAAGGATTCTTTCTTTTTCCTGTCTATACGAATGTTTAGATATATCTTTTTCCCACGAATTGTGATCTCGTAATAATGAAAACTGACACCTTTTAGATTCTTTTTGTTTTCTTTTGCTGACCGAATGTATTTAGCTTGATCAAAATATTTAGGCAGTTCACAAATGTCGCTTATGTAAAGCGCTCCTTTTGCTCTATGAAGAGAGTCGGCCACAAGATGTTTAATGTTTTTCTCGGTGACACGGAATTTGATCTTTTTCCCACTACTCTCGGGAATGATATGTTGTCGGGTTAGTAATACTGAACTTCGAGCCTTCACGCGGTCTTCGATTTCAGTCTGGGACATATTGGCATACCGCCAATCGGGGTTGTATGTTGCATCCATGGATTTTCAAGATTATGGATGCAAAGATACGATAATGTATAATTACTAAAAATAATCTTTATGTAATATTTTTAATTAATGTGAGTAATCATTCCTTCAGTAGCCGATACAACTCCGGCAGCCGTCTGGCGATGATCACTGGCCTGCCGTTTTCCATGAAACAGTGGGTGCTTTGGCCGAGACATACCACCTTGCCGGCGCAACGCATCGTGTAGGTGAACTCGAACTTGAGGTCCTGCATGTTGCTGATGGCGACCTCGACTTCAATGAGGTCCTTGAACGTGGTGGGATGCTTGTAATTGCAGCTGATGGAGATCACCGGCGAGACCACACCCTCGGCCTCAATTCGGTCAAAGCCATAACCGATGGAATCGAGGAAATCGACACGTGCCTCTTCCATGATACGGACATAGTTGGAGTGGTGGGTGATGCCCATGCGGTCGCATTCGTAATATTTTACTTCATGTTTGTAAATGTGCATATCAAATCGTTTTTAATGTTTCTTCAAATAGCGTTCTGAGCCTCGGCTCGTCGTCGATGAGGTCGTGCAGCCGTTCTAAGCGTTCGGCGTTGGGAGAATCGGGGAACCAAAGCTTCAGGTAGCCATTCCGGCCGTATTTCTCGTGAAGGTGGGCGAGCATTCGTTGGTATTGTTCCTCACGACCGAGCTCGGGATAATGGTCCAAACCGTATTGTATGGTGCGCCGGACGATGGTCACTGGATCGATGAAGCGGTCGGCCTCGGCCACGATGCGACCATAAATGGTGCGTGGTGCCTGCTTGGCGGATGCACGGTGGTCCTCGGCGGCATCGGCCATGGTTTGGATTTGCTCCTCGGTGAACCATCGTTGTAGGTTGGGATCGGCTTTGATGATGCGGGCCGAAACCTCATGATGGTGTTCCCGACCTTCACAAAGGCCGGTGTCGTGATAGGCGGCGATGGTGTAAACCATATCCTCATCCACGTCCAACTTGGCTGCGATGTCCAAACTCTGTTGAATGACCATCATCACATGGTCACGTTGATGGGCCTGGTCGAAATGGTCGTAACGGGGAATGATCTCCCGCTCAATATATTCCTTTAACTCTAAATCCATACTTCTGACTTCTTACTTCTTTCATGCTATCTCTTTGATAAAACTCATAAACAGGGGATGGGGGTGGAGTACGGTGCTGGAATACTCGGGATGGAACTGGGTGCCGATGAACCAGCGGTGGCTGGGGATCTCGACGATCTCCACCAGTCCACTCTCGGGGTTGGTACCGACGCACTTCATGCCGTTTTTCTCAAATTCGTCTTTATAATGGTTATTGAACTCATAACGATGACGATGCCTCTCGCTAATTTGAGGCATACCATAGATTTCGGCTACACGGCTGTCTTTGAGAAGCTCGCAACTGTATGCACCCAAACGCATGGTACCGCCCATGTTGGTGATGGTTTTCTGTTCTTCCATCATGTCGATGACATTGTGAGGCGTCTCGGCCATTTCGCTTGAGTTGGCGTCCTTATAGCCTAATACGTTACGGGCAAATTCAATGACCATCATCTGCATGCCCAAACAAATCCCGAAGGCAGGAAGGTTGTTGACACGGGCGTGTTCCACCGCGAGGATCTTGCCTTCGATGCCGCGTTGCCCGAATCCGGGGCAGACCAAAATGCCTGCGACATCGGATAGCTTCTCGGCGACATTCTCCTTCGTGATGTGCTCGCTGTTGATGAAATCGATCTTCACTTTCACATGATTGTAGATTCCTGCTAGGATCAAGCTTTCGCGGATGCTCTTGTAGGCGTCCTGAAGGTCGTATTTGCCTACCAGTCCCACGTGGACCTCTTTAGTGGCGGTACGTTGGAGTTCCAGAAACCGATGCCATCCTTCCATCTTGGGTGTCTCGCCAACGGGAACACCGAACTTTCTCAGCAGTGCGGTGTCCAGTCCTTGGTGCTGCATGTTGACGGGCACTTCGTAGATGCTGGGCAGGTCTTCGCTCTGAACCACGCATTCGAGATCCACATTGCAGAATGCGGCCACCTTCTGGCGGATGCTGTCGGAGAGGTGTTTCTCGGTGCGCAACACGAGTACATCGGGTTGGATGCCTGCACCTTGCAGTTCCTTCACGGAGTGCTGGGTGGGCTTTGTTTTGAGCTCATCAGCAGCTTTTAGGTAGGGTATGTAGGTGAGATGCACGCTTAAGGCACGGTTGCCCAGTTCCCACTTCAGTTGACGGATGGCTTCAAGGAAGGGTGCCGCTTCGATGTCGCCGATGGTGCCGCCGATTTCTGAGATGACGAAATCGACTTCGTCGTTATGTTGGAGGATTCGGTGTTTGATTTCATCGGTGATATGAGGTACCACTTGGATGGTCTTTCCAAGATAGTCGCCATGGCGTTCCTTGTCGATGACTGCCTTGTAGATCTTACCGGTGGTCACGGAATTGGCTTGAGTGGCGCGGATGCCCGTGAAGCGTTCGTAGTGTCCCAGGTCGAGGTCGGTTTCCATGCCATCGACGGTGACATAGCATTCGCCATGCTCGTAGGGGTTGAGCGTCCCCGGGTCGATGTTGATGTAAGGGTCGAACTTCTGGATAGTGATGGTGTAGCCTCTGGCTTGTAGTAGTTTTCCGATGCTGGCAGAAATAATGCCTTTACCGAGGGAGGAAACCACGCCTCCCGTCACGAAGATATAGCGCGTCATAGTAAGGTGAGTTAAAAAGGCAAAAGTATTAAAAAGAGTTTAATGGCTTTTCAAAAAAGTTTTATTTTACCGTTAATTTAGTGAATAGATTAGGGGTAGGGTGAAAAAATGATGGGTAAGGATTTGCTCTAAACTTCAAATTTAGCTGGGATATCCGATTATAATTCCCTAGGGAATAGATGATTCGTGGACTTTCTCCAAAATAAGTTTGGAATAGATGTGTTGCTAATTTGTTTATTGTCAATAATTTACAAAATATCAAACCAATAATAGTTTGGACTGCACTTTTAACAACTTGACGAAAGTGGTAGTTTTGTGAAGCAGAAACGAGATCTTGATTATTTTTGTCCCCATGAAACTGCATCATCTGGTTTTGTCTTTCCTTGTTACCAT
>CAMKAR010000120.1 GCA_946410535.1 uncultured Bacteroidales bacterium | reverse complement strand
TCGGGACGGAAGTCGTGGCCCCACTCCGAGATGCAGTGCGCCTCGTCGATGGCAACAAACGAAATCTTAAGCCCGCGCAGGAAGTCGACGGTCTCCTCCTTGGTGAGCGACTCAGGTGCCACATACAGCAGCTTGGTCTTGCCGCTCTTCAAATCTTCCTTCACTTCCATGAGTTCAGCTTTCGAGAGCGATGAGTTCATCACATGGGCGATGCCCAGCTCGGTGCCGAAGTTGCGAATCATGTCGACTTGGTTCTTCATCAGGGCGATGAGGGGCGATACGACGATGGCCGTGCCTTTCGACATCAGCGCGGGCAGCTGGTAGCATAACGACTTGCCGCCTCCCGTGGGCATCAGTACGAAAGTGTTGTTGCCGCCAAGGATGCTTTTGATGATTTCTTCCTGGTTTCCCTTGAACTGGTCGAAACCGAAAACATTCTTCAACAACTTGTGGATCTCAAGGTCTTCTTTCTTTGCCATTGTATTCCTCCTTTTGGTATTGTGAAAATTTTTGCGTTATTTTGCAATCTGAATTGAAAAACTGCGTTTGGTTAAGTGCCGTTTCGGGCCTTTGCAGCGTAGACAAAGTTATAGTTTTTAGGCCACATGGCGCAAGAAAAAAGCGAGAAAAAATGAAAAAAAATGGGACAATTATAGCATTGGCAACTCAAATCATTGATAATGAAGCGTCTGCAATTTCTGGGTTAAAGTCGCAAATTGCCGATGATTTCCCGAAAATCGTGGAAATGATGCTCGAAAACAAGGGAAACTTGGTGTTTTCGGGCATCGGGAAGAGTGCCATCATTGCCCAAAAGATAGCGGCAACGATGAATTCGACGGGCACCAACGCGGTTTTCATGCACGCCGCCGATGCCATCCATGGCGACTTGGGCATCGTCCGCGAAGGCGATATTGTGGTCATCCTCTCCAAAAGCGGCGAGACGCCCGAAATCAAGGTGCTGGTGCCGTTGGTCAAGCTGCGGGGCAACAAAATCGTGGCCATGGTTGGCAACCGCAACTCCTATTTGGCCGCCCAAGCCGACTATGTGCTTGATGTGACCGTCGACGAGGAAGCCATCCCGGGCAGCCTTGCCCCGACGAGCAGCACGACGGCGCAACTCGTCATGGGCGACGTGCTTGCATTAATATTAATGAGGTGTCGTGGCTTTTCCACCGCCGATTTCGCCAAGTTCCACCCAGGCGGTGCGCTCGGCAAGCAGCTTTATTTGCGCGTCAAGGACCTATACGTCCGCAACGAACGCCCCGAAGTGTGCCCCGACGACAACCTCACGCGTGTCATCATCGAGATGACCCACAAGCGACTTGGTGCCACCGTGGTGATGGACGATGGAAAGCTTTTGGGCATCATCACCGACGGCGACCTGCGCCGCATGTTGCTGAAATACCCTGACATCGAACACGTCAAGGCCTCGCAAATCATGACCTCCAATCCCAAGACCATCGACGATGAGGCGCTTGTGGTCGACGCGTTGCACAAAATGCGCGAGAACAGCATCACCCAATTGCCTGTGATTCACGATGGCAAGTATTTGGGTATTATACATTTGCATGACATACTTAAGGAAGGGATTTTCTGATGAAACTAAGCACCGAACATTTAGTGAAGAAATACGGCCAGCGTACGGTCGTCAACGATGTCAACATTGAAGTCGAACAAGGCGAGATCGTGGGTCTGCTCGGCCCCAACGGCGCGGGCAAGACGACGACGTTCTATATGGTGGTCGGTCTCATCAAGCCCTATTCGGGCAAGGTGTTTCTCGACAAACAAGACATCTCCGACCTGCCGATGTACAAACGAGCGCAGATTGGCATCGGCTATCTGGCCCAAGAGGCATCGGTGTTCCGCCAGATGAGCGTGGAGGACAACATTTATTCCGTCATGCAGTTCAAAAGAGGCATGACCGACAACGACCGCCATAAGAAATTGGAGGAACTGCTCGATGAGTTCGGCCTCGGTCATGTGCGCAAGAGCAAGGGCATTCAGCTCTCGGGCGGCGAGCGTCGGCGCACCGAGATTGCCCGCGCCCTGGCCGTGAGCCCCAATTTCATCCTCTTAGACGAACCTTTTGCGGGTGTCGACCCCATCGCCGTCGAGGACATCCAGCGCATCATCTTCAAGTTGAAAAAGAAAAACATCGGTGTGCTCATCACCGACCATAACGTACATGAGACCCTAAGCATCACCGACCGTGCCTACCTGCTTTTCGACGGCAAGGTGCTCAAGGCCGACACGCCCGAAAACTTGGCCCAAGACGAACACGTCCGCGAGGTGTATCTCGGACATAACTTCGTGTTCCACAAGAAGGAGCTTTAATCTTCCGTTTTTTTGGCGAAGAAAATTGACATCAGGATGTAAACCATCAAGACGAACGGCAACGCCACAAGCCTGAAGATGGCCAATCCCGCCACGGCGATGATGAGGAAAATCCAGCGCACCTCGTTGCCTTTCCATTTGGTGTTCTTCATCTTGAACGAGAAGAAACGCAGGTTGCACACCATCATGAAGCTGAAAACCAAAGTGATGCCGAGGCAGTCCCAATAGCCCAACGCACCATCGGTAAGATGTCCTACTTGACTGAGCGCCAACGGTAAAGAGGCAATGAAAACGGACATTCCAGGCGCGGGGAGGCCACGAAACGAGGTCTTTTGCGTGTCGTCGATGTTGAACTTGGCCAAGCGGATGGCCGAAAAAACGGGCAATAAAAAGGCCAAGCAAGGCAACAGCTTGATGCCGAGAAGGCTTGCCGATGGGAGGTCGAAGGCAAGACTCATCAGCCAATACATGATGAACCCCGGTGCCACGCCCGAAGAGACCTCGTCCGACAAGGAGTCCAAGTCAGCCCCGATGGGCGAATGCGCATGGAGCAGACGGGCGGCGAAACCGTCCAAAAAGTCGAAGAGGCAGGCCACGAAGATCATGATGGCGGCTTTCACGGGCATGTTCATCGAAATGAAAAGGATGGAAAGGCAGCCCGAAACGAGGTTGCCGCAGGTGAGGACGTTGGGAATATGCTGTCTGATACTCATTTCCGTTGGTTTGATGCCGCAAAGGTAGTTTATTTTTCGGCTCGCTCGCATGGCATGGCGAAAACCTTTATTTTTGCACGAAAATTTTGGAACCCCATGCAACATCAATATTATTCCATCGGCGAAGTCGCCAAAATCGTCAACGGACAGTTGGTAGGCGCTGATACTCAATTCAAAATTGCCGATTTGCTCATTGACAGCCGCCACCTCATTGATGCGCGTCAGGCCTTGTTTTTCGCTCTGAAGAGCCATAGGAACGACGGACATAAATATATTGAGGAGCTTTATGAAAAAGGTGTCAGGGCTTTTGTGGTGACCCGCTTGCCCGAACACGCTTGCCCGAATGCGACTTTCGTCGTCGTGGCCGACACCTTGAAGGCTTTGCAGACGTTGGCAGCCCATCATCGCCAGCGGTTCGACATCCCCGTCATTGGCATCACGGGCAGCAACGGCAAGACCATCGTCAAGGAATGGCTTTACCAGATGCTCAGCCCCGACTATAACATCGTGCGCAGCCCGAAGAGCTACAACTCGCAGGTGGGTGTGCCGCTCTCGGTGTGGCAGATGAACGATGCCGACGATTTGGCCATCTTCGAGGCCGGCATCTCCGAACCCGAAGAGATGATGCCGCTGCAAGACGTCATCCGCCCGACCATCGGCGTGTTCACCAACATCGGGCAGGCCCACGACGAAAATTTCATCAATCGTGCCCAAAAGGCAGGGGAGAAGCTTAATTTGTTTACCAAAGCGGAGTCGCTGGTGTATTGTATGGATTATCCTGAGATACAGCAGGTTGTGATACGTTCAGGTATGGCCTCCAAGGTAAGGCTGTTCACTTGGAGTCGCAAGTTCACCGAAGCCACGCTCTTCGTCAGCGCGGTTGAAATGGGCGAGAGAAGCACCCGAGTGCAGTGCCAATATCAAGGCGAGACGCTCTCGTTCACGATTCCCTTCATCGATGCGGCATCGGTCGAGAATGGCCTCCACTGCATCGCCGTGGGACTGCTGATGCAGATGAAGCCCGAGGTCATCGCCGAAAGGCTTATGTTGCTGACTACCATTGCCATGCGCTTGGAGATCAAGGCGGGAATGAACAACTGCACCATCGTCAACGATTACTACAACTCCGATGTCAACTCGCTTTCCATCGCCTTGGACGTGATGCGGCAACAGCACCAGCACAAGCGCAACGTGGTCATCCTTTCCGACATCCTGCAAAGCGGTCGCAACGAGATGGACTTGTACACGGAAGTCGGGCAACTCCTTAAGAATAAAGGTGTTGACCTGCTGATTGGCATCGGTGAAGGCATCTCGCGACAGGCCAACAAATTCGAGATGGAAAGCTGCTTCTTTCCCAATGTGGCCGACTTTTTGGCGCATTATCCCTTCTCGAAGTTCAACAACCAGACCATCTTGCTGAAAGGCGCTCGTGCCTTCGAGTTCGAGCAAATCGGGATGGAATTGCAAGAGAAGGCGCACGAGACGGTGCTCGAAATCAACTTCAACCATTTGGTCGGCAACCTCAACCATTTCCGCTCCAAAATCAAGCCTGAGACCAAGCTCATGGTGATGGTGAAGGCTTTCGGCTACGGCAGCGGCAACCTCGAGGTTTCGAATGTGCTTCAATTCCATAATGTTGATTACCTGACGGTTGCTTTCGCCGATGAGGGCGTTGAGCTGCGTCGTGCAGGCATCAATCTGCCCATCATGGTGATGAGTCCCGAGGTGAACAGCTACGACAACATCATCAAATACCACCTTGAACCTGAGGTGTTCAGCTTCCGCAACTTGGAGTTCATCGAGCGGGCCATCGAGAACTTGGCCTTGCCCGAAGCCCATCCGCTCAACGTGCACATCAAGCTCGATACGGGTATGCACCGCTTGGGCTTCTCGAAAGCCGAGTTGCCTGAGCTTATCCGTCGCATCAAGGCCAACCCGATGCTGCATGTGAAGAGCGTGTTCTCGCATCTCGCCACTGCCGACAATCCCGCCGAGGACGCATTTACGCTGAGCCAAATCCATAACTTCGAGGAAGGCAGCCGGATGATTGTGGAGGCATTCCCGCATGTGTTGCGACACATCCTCAACACGGCAGGCATCACACGCTTCCCGCAATACCAGTTCGACATGGTGCGGCTGGGCATCGGCCTCTATGGTGTGCCTACCTGCGAGGCCGACAAAGGCGTCTTGCAACCCGTGGTCGCGCTCAAGACGACCATCAACCAAATCAAGCACATCCCTGCTGGCGACAGCATCGGCTACAATCGACACGGTCGCGCCGAAAAGGACATGCGCATCGGCATCATCCCGATTGGCTATGCCGACGGACTTGCGCGTTTGCTGGGCAATGGCAACGGCACGTTCTATGTGAACGGCAAACCCGTGAAAACCGTTGGCGACATCTGCATGGACATGTGCATGATCGACCTGACGAACATTGAAGCTTCGGAAGGCGACACCGTTGTCATTTTCGATGCCGAGCACGACATCAACGCCATCGCCAAGGCTTGCCAAACGATACCTTATGAAATCATGACCCGCGTCTCGCAAAGGGTGAAGAGGGTGTATTATCAGGAATGAAAAAAGGAGGACTGCAAGTCCTCCTTTTTTCATTCATCCGTTCAGCGCCTCGGCGCCGCCCACAATGTCGATCAACTCGTTGGTGATGACGTTCTGGCGGGCCTTGTTGTACTGGATCTTCAGCTCTTGCGACAGCTGGTCGGCGTTGTCTGAGGCGATGTGCATGGCGGTCATGCGCGCGCCGTGCTCTGCCGTCAAGGTGTCGAGCATGACGGAGTAGAAGTTGGTTCGGATAACCTTGGGAATCAAGTCGTTGACAAACTCTTCCTTGTTGGGCTCCACAATGTAGTCGAGCGCGGAGCCGTCGGTTTTCGCTTCGGTCTTGAGGGGCAGCATCACCTCGCGTGAAGGCACCTGCACGCCTGCGTTCTTGAAGTGGTTGAAGACCAGCTCCACGCGGTCCACCTTATGGCTCAGGAACAGGTCGACCATCATGTCGCTGATTTCCATGGCGAGGTCATATGACATCGTCTCGGCCAAAGGCGCATATTGTTTTTCCACCTTGATGCCGAACTTCTTGGCGTAGTCGTTGATCTTCTTTCCGACGAGGTAGACGACCACGTTTTCGGCGCCAAGGCTTTCCACGTACTCGTCGTACACTTGTTTGAAGAGTTTGCTGACGCTTGAATTGTAGACACCGCACAAGCCACTGCTCGACGAGAAGGCCATCAGCGCGACCTTCTTCACCTCGCGGTGCTCGGCTAATGGGATGCTGACCTCGCCTTCAAGCGAGCCGAGGTAGTTGGCCAAGGCTTCGCTCAGTTTGTTCTTGTAGGGCAAAAACCGCGTGGTGATGCCTTCGGTCTTCTTCAGCTTGGCCGCCGACACCATCTTCATCGCGCTCGTGATTTTCTGCGTCGAGGCGACGGAAGCGATTCTGGCCCGTATTTCTTTTAGTGATGCCATTTTTTCTTTTTTTTGACTTCGGGACTTCGGGACGCGGGACTTCGGGACATGGTTTGACTCGCAGTCCCGTAGTCTCGCAGTCTCGCGTCAATTAAT
>CAMKAR010000119.1 GCA_946410535.1 uncultured Bacteroidales bacterium | reverse complement strand
GAAGACGTCATCTCCTTCCTGATGCGTGCCGACATCCCGACGCAAGACCCGAACACTGTGCGTGAGTCGCGCGGCCCGCAAGGCATTGACAAGTCGAAGATCCGCGAGCAACGCCAAGACCTGTTGGCGCAGTCGCATAGCGACACGCAGCAAAAACAAGTCACCCAGCCCATCCGCGTGGAGAAGAAAGTGGGCCGCAACGACCCCTGCCCCTGCGGTAGCGGCAAGAAGTACAAGCAATGCCACGGACGATTGGAGGCTTCGGAGTAAACGCCTAACATTTTAATACGAATCGAGCGGAATCTGGTTGGGTTCCGCTCGGTTTTTTTGATTCTGCAAAAGAAAAACTTAATCACTTCTCTTTCAAAGGGTTTCATCGTTCTCAATCACATTTTCGGCTATAAAAACAGCCAAAAAATCACATTTTCGGAGAAATTTGAGGAGATTCCTATCAAATTTTTGTTCCGTGGACACAAAGTAAACAAAAAAGTGTCCACGAAAGATGATTTTTATTGTTTCGTGGACACATTAATAGATTCTTAATACCGCTTGTTCTCTATCAAATACAAAATACCATCATCAAAATACAATGTCATCTTGGTATTTGTAACATGGTACACCCAAATTTCGCTTTCTCCTCTTGCGGTTGTGGCTTTGTATTGACTTGTTGGATAATACCCCACTGCTTCACGACACATTTCTTTCGTCATTCCGATAGCCACTTTGCCATTGGAAATAAGATTTCCAAAATTGTCGCCATATTTCGCTACCAATTCCTTACGACGTTTCTCTTTTGCCAGTTCCTTCTCGCGCTTTTGCTTTTGGACAAGTGTTTCTTTTTGTGCTTGTTCCAATTTGATTTCATTTTCTCTCAACGTTTCGTAATTCTTTGGATATATTCCATTAACTTCACCTTTATATCCAATTCGGTCAAACCTATGGCATTTATACATATCAAGTTTAATGGTTATTTCACCTTGTTCATTTTCAAACACGCCAATCAAGTTTCCATCACGTAGAAAAATATCCTTACACGAGAAATAGTCCGCAGCCATACCATCCTCATCATTTAGTTTTTCTCCAGTTATAAAGTCATGAGATGGCATGGGAACATACACTTCCTTGTTCAATAGTAATTCCGTAATCTTATTATAGCATGTAACAGATACATACTTATCTTTATGACTATCATCACTTTCAAAGCGATAACCACATTCGTCATGAAAATCATAATAAAGATTTCCATCTTGGTCTTCAAGTACATATATGCTGTATTTCCCGTTATAATGGCCATATTCAGGTTCTGGATAGCCGCCTGTGTTTTTGGCATTTGTTATTCTATCTCCCAATCTTCTCATTCTCGCCTTATAATCATCCACCCAAGTATCAACATCTGTACCTTTCCAACCATCAATCAGCATACAAATTGCCCAAATACTATCGTATTCCGTTTTAAAAGTGTATTGTTCTATCATTTCCTGATGAGCCTTAATTGCTTCTGCTCGCAAATCCTCATTTCCATCAAACCTACCAAACCAGCCGACTATGGTGTAATATCCTTGTGGGATGCTTGTTACTATAGCAGTCTTGTCCTTTGTGTTCAAAAACAACCTTTTAGGATAATTGTCTGAATAAATGAACACGGATTCTCCAACAGGGTTCACACATTCTTTCATGCTAGCACCCCAATCATTCCGCTTTAAGTTTAGATACGCAGGTTTCTCTGTACCTTGGGTCTCTTCCATGCTTTCCGCGAACAACTCGCTGTACGCTGGGATGTTAGGCGTGATTTGGACTTCCTTCAGGTCGTTTACTTTAGGGGTGTACGAGCCATTGTCGATTTTAATTTGCCCTAATCCGTTCAATGGGAATGTTGCTACAAAAAGAAGCAAAGGCAAAAGGCTTTTGTTGGTCTTCATTGTATTAGTTTTTGTATAAGTTTGACAATTGCTTCGGCAGTAATTTCGGGAAAAATACCCACACAGGGTAGGCTGTCGTTGTCAGCAAAGAAATTGCTGAACCAAATGATTTCATAGCCATTTTCAGCAATTGTGTAGATGCATTTCTCGGTTGTACCTTTTATTCTTGACGCGCAAACAATAATGTCGGCATTTTCATTAACGGCTCTTTTCAGACCTTCTTCTTGATAAGAATTGGGGTCGCCTTGGGTGTTGACAACGATTTTTTCCCCGTTCATCTCGAAAACAGCGAATTTATCATCTGGGGCTATTGGTATTTCATCAATCAGATAGGCTTTTGTCTTCAATTGTTCAATCACCTCTAGAAGTGTTTTTGTTTTGCCCCAATTGCTTCTGGCAAAATCACAAATAATGTATTTCATGGCTTTTCTTTCTATACGCCTTCCAGTTCCAAAAACACAGGAGAATCCTTTATTCCCCTAATTTGATGACACAAAAAGAAGCGTGGAACTGTATGCCACATTTCTAAGTCGAAGGTCCTGAGAATTACCTGTATTATACGAAATTGGAGTAGCAGCCCACGCTAAACGCGTAGCCACTATGCCGCTTGTATAACACAAAGTCTTTGAATTTCTCAGGTTCTCGACTTACAAGACAAGCATAACGCTTCTAACAATAAATTACGGACTAGCCGAAACCAATCCGATGGCAAAAATAGGAAAAAAGAATCATTTGCAAGCCATTTGAAGAAAAAAGTGTGTTTTTTGTCGCAACAATTCCCAATAATTGCACGAACCTGAACCTAATTCTACTCTTTTCTTGTTTTTCGTAGACATAAAACAAGCAAAAAAGTGTCCACGAAATACAATTTTTATACTTTCGTGGACAACTTTTGAATAAAAAAGTGTCCACGAAAACAGTTTTTCGGCTCTTCGTGGACACTTTTTTACAAAATCAAAGATTATTCTGTAGCAATCTATAAAATCCGTACTTTTGTAGTCTCTTACAAATCACGAATCTTGAATTTTAAATCTTAAATTTCGAATCTCAAATGAAATACAACAGAGTACTCCTGAAACTCAGCGGCGAAGCCCTGATGGGCAGCCAGCAATACGGCATCGACCCGCAACGCCTCAACGAATATGCCGACGAAATCATCGAAGCCGCACAAGCGGGCGTGCAAATCGGTATCGTCATCGGCGGCGGCAACATCTACCGTGGCCTGCAAGGTGCCTCAAAGGGCATGGACCGCATCCAAGGCGACTACATGGGCATGCTCGCCACCGTCATCAACTCGATGGCCATGCAATCAACTTTGCAGAGCAAAGGACAGAAAGCCACACTTTTGGCTGGCCTCTACATCGACCGCATCGCCGACACAATGAGCAGCGCCAAGGCCATCCGCCTGCTCGAAGAGGGCCACATCGTGGTGATGGGCGCCGGCACGGGCAATCCCTTCTTCACCACCGATACAGGCTCGGCCCTCCGTGCCGTCGAAATCAAGGCCGACATTATCTTGAAAGGCACCCGCGTGGACGGCATCTACACCGCAGACCCAGAGAAAGACCCCACGGCCACCAAGTTTGAACACATCACCTACGACGAAGCCTACCAACGCAACCTGAAGGTGATGGACATGACCGCCTTCACCATGTGCAAGGAAAACGACATGCCAATGTACGTCTTCGACATGAACACACGCGGCAACTTGATGAAGGTCTTGCGTGGCGAGAACATTGGAACGTTGGTGACGAAATGATTTGTCCTGTAGAGACGCAAAATTTTGCGTCTCTACACAACAAAACGGTTTATGAGAACGCGTAAAAACCACCTGCGCAAAATACACAACGTGCCGAGCAAGCGGATGGATTACATCCTGCTTGGCATCATCATGCTCGTGGCAGCCGTGCTGAGGTTGTGGAAACTAGACCAAGTGCCCTTCATGCACGACGAGTTCAGCGCCTTGCTGCGCACCCGTTTCGACAACTTCAACGACTTCATCCAACAAGGCATCATGCCCGACAGCCATCCCATCGGGGTGGAGGCGTTCCTTTGGATTTGGGTGCGCATCTTCGGATGGAGCGCGTTTTGGGTCAAGCTGCCTTTTGTGTTGATGGGAATTGGATCGGTATACCTTATTTATATTATAGGGCGGCAGTGGTTCAACCGCAAGGTGGGACTGTTTTCGGCGGCCTTCTTCGCTGTCAGCCAGTTCACTATCTTCTATAGCCAGTTGGCGCGACCTTATTCTCCGGGATTGTTCTTTGTGCTGCTGATGGCCTATTTCTGGTACAAAGTCGTTTTCGGGACGAAAACGACGACTCGGGATTACATCGGCTTCGCGCTCTCGGCTTGGGCCTGTTCGCTCATCCAATATTTCAGCATCGCGCAGGCTGGTTTGATTTTCCTCACGGGCCTGTTTTTCTTGCCCAAAGAACGGCGTAAAGCCTATTGGCTCAGCGGCATAGGGGCGGTTTTATTGTTCGCTCCCACCCTACCCATCTTTTGGCAACAGCTCTTCGTGAGTGGAAGCATCGGTGGCTGGCTGAGTGCGCCCAAGGCCACATTCCTCACCGACTTCATCCAATACACGATGAACTATTCGATGCTGTTCATGTTTGCCGTGGGTGTTGTCATCCTTTTGCCTCTCATACTCGGCAAACGCACAAAACAACACCAGCCTTTGCGTTGGGCTGGCATCGCATGGTTCGTCATCATCTTTGCCATCGCGTTCATCTATTCCTTGAAGCGTGAGCCCATCATCCAATACAGCACCTTGATTTTCGGCTATCCTTTTGTCATCATCGTGGCCTTCTCGATGTTCGGGACACGCACGCTTTCGCCCTGGCAAACGGCTTTGGTGGTGGTTGTCATTCTCTTTATCGGAACCACCTCATTGATCAACGAGCGTCGGCACTACGACCTGATGTATCACCAAGGCTTCGACCAGATTGCCGCCGAGATGAAACAAGACAAGAAGCAATATGGCGACAAGATCCAGTTCGCCACATGCACCGAGATTGGGGAAGCCGCCGAGTTCTATCAAAAGCCCGTAGGCATTGAGAAACGTATCGTCTTCAAGCGTATCTACAACGAAAAGGGCGATTTTGTCCGCGAACCCCAATTGGGCGACTTCAACCGATGGCTCAGCGAGCACGACAAAGTCCCGATGCTCGGCTTCGGCTGGACCGACTACATCAACCCGTCATGGGAAGCCACCGCCGTGGGAAACTACCCCTATCTTATTGATACAAAAGATTGGTTTACATCACGTTATCTCACCCTCAGCAAGAATCCCATCGAAGGTAGTCGATACATGCTGACGACGCTCTCGGAGGAGGCCGTTCCAATGTTAGGCAAAGAATGGGGCAAGCCCTGTTTCCTGAGCTGCGACTCGCTGCCCGACGATGTGGAGGCGCTTAGCATCGTGGCCCAAATCAATGCCTTGGATAGCGTCCACAAGTGCATGGTGGTCATCGAATTACACGACAACGAAACCGACTCCATCGTATTGTGGCACAGCTCGTTGCCCAACGATGGCAGTTTTGCGCCAGGCCAACGCATTGTTGCCGATGCCATCATTTTCGACGACAACCTCACACCCAAAGGCAAGACCATCAAAACCTACCTCTGGAACCAAGGCTTTGGCCAGTTGACGTTGGAAAAGATGAGCTACTACACTACGAAGAGAAGTCCCATCTTGACCGGATTATATGATCCGCTAAACTAAATTTCAAACAATTAAAGGACTAAACCACACAACTTTCAACAAATCTTTTTATTTTTGCACCAAAATTTCGACGACTATGACAGAAGACTCTCAATTTGTATTGGACGAAGCCACTGAAAGCATGGACAACACCATCAAGCACCTGGAGCATGAGTTCCAGGGCATCAGGGCAGGAAAAGCCAGTCCAGCCATGCTGAACGGCGTAATGGTTGAATACTATGGCACGACGGTGCCCATCGAGCAGACCGCCAACATCGGTTGCACCGACGCCCGCATGATCGTGGTGCAACCCTTCGACAAGAGCGCACTTGGCAACATCGCCAAGGCCATCTTGAACGCCAACTTGGGCTTCAACCCCATCAACAACGGTGAAATCTTGCGTATTGCCGTTCCCGCCTTGACCGAGGAACGCCGTCGCGACCTCGTGAAGCGAACCAAGACCGCCGCCGAGGAAGCCAAGGTGGGCATCCGTGGCATCCGCCGCAACGCCAACGACGAAGCCAAAAAATTAGAAAAAGACACGATTTCGGAAGATGAGTCGAAACTCCTTCAGGAAGAGATCCAGAAACTTACGGACAAGTACATCAAGAAGATTGACGACCTCACCGAACTGAAGTCGAAAGACATCCTCACGGTGTAAAATGAAAAAAGGGGCTTAATCCCCTTTTTTCATTTTAGCACATTCTCAATCGCCATTTCAAACAGCCGTCCCAAAGACAGGCCGAAACACTGCGCCTGCTTGGGGATGATGCTCGCCTCCGACATGCCCGGAACGATGTTCGCCTCGATGAAGAATACGCCCTCGTCGCTGACGATATAGTCCATGCGCACAAAGCCCTTGCATTCCAATTTCTCGTACAGCATCGCCGTTGTCGCCTTGATTTCGATTTCGGTGTCCTCGTCGACTTGGGCTGGGGTGATTTCGTCGCACTTGCCGGCAGTGTATTTGGCCTCGTAGTCGAAAAACTCGTTTTTGCTGCAAATCTCGGTCAAGGGGAAGACCATCATC
>CAMKAR010000118.1 GCA_946410535.1 uncultured Bacteroidales bacterium | reverse complement strand
CCCAAAAGCAGGATTTGTTTGGCATATTCAGGGCAAGAACGCGTCGGTGTAGCCAGAATCGCCACATCCACATCTTTCAGTTCTCTTATGTCCTTTA
Organism: uncultured Bacteroidales bacterium; assembly: GCA_946410535.1. Next base: position 6,571 of record CAMKAR010000118.1, on the reverse strand, counting down.
CGACCTCATATTGAGACAGTTCCAATGGCTTGTTCTCAGCCCCATTGCGGCGGACGATGCCCGCCACCTCGAAATCCGGGGCGGCTTCGAGGGCCTCCCATGCGAAGCGGCCCACATTGCCGTAACCTACTACGGCGGCTCTGATTTTATTCATTTTATCGTATTTTTAAGTCGCAAAAGTAGGAAAAACACGCGAATGAAAAAGACATTTTTTTATTTTTGCGCCCAAATAAGACCATCACAATGAAAAAACTGAGTTTCATCCTGTTTATGTTGGCCTCCACCCTGTTTGTGCAGGCCCAAACCATCGAACAAACCTATCATTTTACGAAACCGACCGTCAAAACAGTTGGCGAATACCATCAAATCGGCTTCCAAGGTTGCCTGCCCAACGGCATCGTTGGCGAGCCTTCGTTGCCGTGGCAAAACGTCAGCCTGATGCTTCCTCAAGGACAAGAAGCGGTTTCAATCAACATTGAATTCGCTGATTTTGAAGAAATTGAAGGCAATTACAATCTCATGCCAGCACAACAACCGCGTCCAGTTTCTTCTGAGAAGGAAATCCCATTTGCAAAAAACGAAAGCATATATCGGTCGGAAAACGTCTATCCGACAAGAAGCTACAACAAAGTAACCACGCAATACCTCAATGGCGTGGCTTTCGCCTTCAGCGGCTTCACTCCGGTGCAATACGTTCCCGCCACGGGCAAGGTTAACTATGCGCAAACGGTGAAAGTCACCATCGAAACGCAAGCCAGTCGCGACGACCACAGCCGCAAGCTTTGGCTCACGCCCAACAACGAACAATCCATCAAGCGATTGGCACAAAATGCCAACATGCTGAGCAGCTACAACAAACGCGGACGCGAGATTGGCGGCTACGACATGCTCGTCATCACTTCCGAAGAATGGATTCCCCGTTTTGGCGACTATATGAACCTCTACAACGACAAAGGTATCCGCACCCAAATTGTTGCCCTTGAGGAGATCTACGCCACCATGGAAGGCCGCGACGAACCTGAGCAAATCCGCAACTACATCATTTCAGAATACGAAAACAACGGCATTCAGATGGTGAGCCTCGGCGGCGACGTGAGCATCGTGCCCTTCCGTTTCTTGTGGTGCTTCGCGCAAGAAGGCGACGAAGACCAGCTGCCGTCCGACATGTACTATGCCTGCCTCGACGGCACCCTCAATGATGACAACGACGACCGTTGGGGCGAAGTGGGCGAAGACGACCTGCTGCCCGAAATTGGCATCGGGCGACTTCCTTTCAACAACGAGGCCCAGTTTGAGACCATCATGCACAAGACTTTCAGCTATTTGCAAAATCCCGTATTGGGTGAGTTTACCTCTCCCATCCTCGGTGCCGAGCACCTTGGCGACGACTATTATGGCGATGTCGACATGGAACGCCTCATCGGAGAAGTGAACGACTACGACTATACAACCCACGGATACCCAGAAGATTACAACTTCAAGCGTTATTATGCCTCGCCAACCTTGAATTGGAGTGGCAACGCATTCCGCGATGTCATCTGCACGGGCGGACAATACGTCCACCATGTGGGTCATGCCAACGACGACTTCGTGGCGGGCTGGACCGGCTCGATGATGCCCAACAACTACTTCGCGGGCAACGACGGCATCCAGCACAACTTCCAGATTTTCCACTCGCACGGCTGCATTTGCGGCAACTTCCCCGTCGGCTGCGTGTTGGAGAAAATGATCACCATCGAAACAGGTTTTGTGGTCACTACGGGCAACTCGCGCTATGGCTGGTACGTGCCGTGGGGCGACGGCATGGCAGCCCACATCCATCGCGAGTTTATCGACGCCTATTGCAACGACCATATTGAAAGTGTAGGCATGGCTTTGCGCGAGGCCAAAATCGCCACGGCGCCTTGGGTTTCCATCCCCTTTGAGGAAAAAAGAGACGCAGAAAACGGTTGCCTGCGTTGGAACATCTACTGCCTCAACGTGTTGGGCGATGCTGGGTTGTTTCCATGGTTCGAGGAACCTTTCACACCCAATGTGGCCTATGAGCAAGGATTGAAAGCCGGCACAACTTCCACATCGGTCAATGTGAACCAATATGGGCAGCCTTTAAGTAACTTCTGCGTCAGCCTATTCGATGGCGAAATGCTACTCGCCAGAGGCATCACCGACGAAAACGGCGATGCTGAACTCAATTTTGACCCCGCTTTGGATGTGATAGGCGAAATGAGGCTAATTGTCACGGGGCAGAGTGCTTGGCCACAAGTTTTTGAAGTCACGGGCTTCGATGGTAGCGAGCCTTTCGTTTACGGCAACATCGTCGGACTTGACGGGCCTGCAGAGACCGGGACAACACGCTGGGTCGCCTTTGAACTGTTCAACAAGGGCGATGCCACCGCCTACGATGTGACTACAGAAATCCGAACGGACTGCCCATACATCAATGATCATTCAAGTTCAGGACACATCGCCGAATTCGAAGCCAACCACAGCGAACTCAATGAACAAGGTGCGGTCATTGACATTGCCGACAACATCCCCGACCAAACTATCTTCACCTTGAGCCTCACAACCCAAGTTGGCGACGTCGCTCACACCACGGAGAAGTCTTTCCTCGCCCAAGCCCCCAACCTTCAGCTCACGAGCATCGAAGTCGACGACAGCAATGGCGACCAAAACGGCTATGTCGACCCGGGCGAGTCCGTCACTTTGGTCGTTCACGGGCGCAACATCGGCCATGCGGCAGCATCACTCGCCGCCCTTTATCCTTCATGCGAGGGCTTGCAAATCGACCCTGAAGGAAACACTTACCTCATCGGGACCGTGGAAGCTGGCGACGATTTCACTGCCTATCTCTCCTTCTTTGCCTCCGATGAAATCATAAGCGGCACCACTTTCGATTTGGAGCTTTCGTTTGCCACCGGTGCCTATACGTTCACATTCAACCATCACCTTTCCGTTGGAATCGCCACCGAGACCTTCGAGAGCGGCGACTTCAGCTTCCTGGATTGGACGCACGAGGGCGACTTGCCGTGGGTCGTCACCGACAGCGATGCCCACGGTGGCACCTATAGCGCACGCTCAGGTGCCATCGACGACAACGAAGTGAGTCGACTCATCGTCTATGCCGACATCCTCGAAGACGGCGAAATCTCTTTCTGGTTCAAGACCTCGACCGAGCTTCGCCGCGACTATTTCGCCTTCTTCATCGACAACGCAAAACAAGACTGGTGGTCGGGCGAAAACGACTGGACCTATGCCAGTTACGCCTTTGAAGCCGGTAGTCACCGGTTCCTGTGGCTCTACGACAAGAACGGCAATGGCGTAGCCGGTGAAGACTGCGTCTGGATCGACGACATCACCTTCCCTCGCACCTGCATCATCACAAAGGTGGAAGAGGATGTCGTCAAGAAAGAAAACGCCATCTACCCCAACCCCACCACTGGCAGCTTCACCATCGAACTGGCAGAAGAAAGCAACGTTAGCATCTTCAACATGCTGGGGCAAAACGTCATGAGCCTCGAAAAGGTCTCTGGCCATCAGCAAGTCAGCCTCGAAGATATGCCTAAGGGAGTGTATTTTGTCAGAATTGAAAATAGAAACAATTTGGAAGTCAAGAAAATAATCACCAAATAAAATGCCATGAAAAGAAACTTTATTGCTTTGCTTTGCCTCAGTTGCGGACTGCTTGTGGCAACAACTTCGTTTGCCCAAAAGAACATCACCCTTCGTGAAGACAACATCGACGAGGTGCTGAAAGCCATGACCGTCGAGGAAAAGGTAACGCTATTGGTGGGCGGTTCGGGCGACCTCGTTCCAGGCGCTGCTGGCTATACCCGTGCCATTCCGCGTCTCGGCATTCCCATGACCGTGCTCGCCGATGGTCCCGCCGGCCTCCGCATCCAGCCCAAACGCGAAGGCACCGACCAGACCTTCTATTGCACTGGTTTCCCCACCAGCACGCTCCTTGCCAGTTCGTGGGATCCAGAACTTGTGGAAACCGTGACCACCGCCATGGGCAACGAAGTGCTGGAATATGGCGTCGACGTACTGCTCGCCCCTGGCATGAACCTCCACCGCAACCCGCTCTGTGGCCGCAACTTCGAGTATTACTCCGAAGACCCGTTGCTTTCGGGCAAAATGGCTGCGGCCTACATTCGTGGCATCCAGTCGAACGGCGTGGGCACTTCCGCTAAACACTATGCCGCCAACAATCAAGAAACCAACCGTTTGGAGAACGATGCCCGTGTCGGCAACCGCGCCCTCCGTGAGCTTTACCTCAAGAATTTCGAAATCGCCGTCAAGGAAGGCAAGCCTTGGACGGTGATGTCGTCCTACAACAAGCTCAACGGCGACTTCACCCAGCAGAAACATGGCCTGCTGACCACCGTCCTGCGCGACGAGTGGGGCTTCGACGGCATCGTGATGACCGACTGGGGCGTGAAAGAAGGCACCGTGAAAGCTGCAAAGGCAGGCAACGACCTGATGGAACCAGGCAGACAAGTGGAGATCGACCGCCTGCTGGCCGCCGTCAACAGTGGCGAAATCACGCAAGAGGAACTCGACCGCAACGTGCGTAGGATGCTGCAATACATTGTCAAAACCCCGCACTTCAAAGGCTACAGACACTCCAACAAGCCCGACCTGAAGGCCCACGCCCAAGTGGCACGCAAGGCTGCCGAGGAAAGCATTGTGCTATTGAAGAATGACAACACCCTTCCGCTGAAAGGCAATGAAAAGGTGGCCCTTTACGGCATCACCTCCGTCGACTTCGTGGGCATCGGAACAGGTTCGGGCGAGGTCAATACCGAGCACATCGCCAACATGCAGGAAGCCATGACCGCTGCGGGCTTCACCTTGGACGAGAACTTGGTCGAATATTATCGTGCATGCTTTGCTACCCAAACAGCGACAGAAAAGATGGAAGGCAGCGCCATTGACAAACGTCACCGTCCTGAACCTACAATTTCAGCGAAAGCCATTGAAAGACAAGCCAAAGACAACGATGTGGCCGTGGTAGTCATAGGCAGAATCGCTGGCGAAGGCGCCGACCGTGCCGTGAAAGACGACTTCGAGCTTACCTCCATCGAACGCGAACTGCTCCATAACATCAGCATGAGTTATCATAAAGAGTTGAAGCAGGTCGTCGTAGTGCTTAACATTGTCGGCGCTATCGAAACTGCCTCGTGGAAGCACATGGTCGATGCCATCGTGCTGCCTTGGGCACCCGGACAAGAAGGTGCTCATGCCGTGGCCGACATCCTAAAGGGCAAAGTGAATCCCTCTGGCAAGCTACCCATGACCTTCCCCATCAACTATATGGACATTCTCACATCGTACACTTTCCCCTATAATTGGGAGATGACCAAAGGCAGAAAAGGCGAAAGAAAGAACGTGGACTACACCCAATATTACGAAGGCATTGATGTGGGTTATCGGCACTTCCAATCAGACCCAGACGTAGAAGTCTCCTACCCCTTTGGCTACGGCCTGAGCTACACGACTTTCGCCTACGGCAAGCCCTCGGTGAAAGCAACTGCCGACGGCATCAAGGCCACCGTCACCGTGACTAACACGGGTAAAGTGGCAGGTCGCGAGGTGGTGGAGATGTACGTTTCCGCCCCAGCGGGTGGCTTGGTGAAGCCTTTCCGCGAGCTGAAAGCCTTCGGGAAAACCAAACTCCTTGCCCCAGGCGCTTCGGAGACTTTGACCTTTGAGGTCTCGGCCTACGAACTGGCCTCGTTCAACGAGGAAAACTCTGCTTGGGAGACGGCATCAGGCAAATACGAAGTGCTGTTTGGAACTTCCGTCGCCGACATCCGCGCCACCGCCACGTTCAAGATGAGCAAGGCACAGGCTTGGAAAGTGCACGATGTGCTGGGAAAAAAGTAAGGACAAACCTCTTTTCCAAAACGTATTATCTTGTTGATTTTCAAACCAAACCAACAAGGACATCCCGAAAAAGTAGGGACAAGCCCCCTCGACAAACCGTTTGCCTCTTGACAAACGGTTTTTCTGTATATTTTTGCATTGTCGGACTTGTGACACGCTTTGCGTCACTGCGAGCGAAGCGACCGCAAAGCCCTGAAAGGGCGACCCGACGTCAACGGGGATTTCAATCCCCGACAAATAAAACATACTGTAATGAACACAAACCCAACACCCCCAATCCTCGTAGCCCTGGCCCTATGCCTCGCATTAGCGGCCTGCGACAGCTCCACCAAGCGCCTGCAACAGGCCCAAGCCCTATATAAAGAAGGTGTGCAGATCCGCGAGCAACGCCGCTCCGAAGAGGCCGCCGAGAAGTTCCTGCAAGGTCTGGCAATGGTGCAACGTTCGCCCAAAGCCACCGAAACCGTCCAACTGGAAGGCCAGCTCTGCGACAACCTCGGTGCCATGTACCTCAAGCACGGCCTTTTCGAAGATGCCTTCAAGCAACACCAGCAGGCTCTGAACTGCTTTAAGCAGGTCGCCGACTCCTCGGGCTTGATGAACGCCTACCGCAACAGCGGTCGGGCAGTGCGGGCGCAGGAGCAATACACCCAAGCCAAGCAATACTACGACTCGGCCTTCC
>CAMKAR010000117.1 GCA_946410535.1 uncultured Bacteroidales bacterium | reverse complement strand
TGTTGCTCAGGTACTTAAAAAGTTATATTTGTAATAGTGTTGCGGAATTAAGGAAGATAAAAAAACAACTGTTTTCCTAATCAAATTACCCGCATTTCGAATACCCGCAGTTGCGGCAGTGCTTGCAGCCGTCCTCGAAGACGAGCTTCTCGCCGCAGTTGGGGCATTTCTCCTTTTCGTCGATCATGCCATTGGGCACGTATTTCTTCAGTGCGCGGGCGATGCCGTTCTTCCACGTGTTGATGCTCTCTTCCTCCACATTGAGGTTCTCGACCAACTCAACCACATATTGGATGGGCATACCATGGCGAAGAATGCCTGAAATCAGCTTGGCGTAGTTCCAATATTCCTTGTCGAACGAACGCGAAAGGCCTTGCATGATCACTTCGTAGCCACCTTTGTCGGTATAGCGGAAGTCGTAGCGTGTGGCCTCGCCTTTGTTCTTTTCCTTGACGATGACACCTTTGTCGACATAGGGCGGCAAGAAAAAGTCTTCGGCTTTTCCGAGGAAAATCTCGTAGGGCTTGTCGTGCAGCTTGCCGACGAAAGCAATCCATTTTTCGTAGTTGTTCTGGAAACGCACCACGTCGCATTCCAACTCCTTCGGGCGCGGTGGCGCCGCTGTCTCCTTGATGTCGTCGGGACGGGCACCGTCGGCTTTGGCTTCTTTCTTCTCTTCTTTTTTCTCATCTTTCGACACCAACACGCCGTCGCGCGAGCCGTCGCGATAGATGGTCATGCCCTTGCAGCCGCTCTCCCAAGCGGTCATGTAGATTTGGCTGACCAAATCCTCTGTCGTCTCTTTCGGGATGTTGACGGTGACGCTAATCGAGTGGTCGACCCATTTCTGCATCGAACCTTGCATCCTTACCTTGTTCACCCAGTCGATGTCGTTGGCCGTGGCTTTATAATAAGGTGACTTGGCGATGACGGCATTGAGTTTCTCGTCGTCGTATTTCAACACTTCGTCCACGTTGTAGCCGTTCACCTCCAACCAGGTGATGAACTTGTGGTGGAACACGTTATACTCCTCAAACGAGTTGCCGTTGGCATCGGTGAAGGTGACGTTGACGTCCTTGTCGTTGGGGTTCACCTTGCGGCGACGCTTGTAGGCCACCATGAAGACGGGCTCGATTCCCGAAGTGGTTTGGGTGCAGATGCTTACCGTGCCTGTCGGGGCGATGGTCAGCATGGCGATGTTGCGGCGGCCGACTTTCGTCATCTTTTGGTAAAGCTCCTCGTCCAATTCGCGCAACCTCTTGATGAAAGGATTGTTCTCTTCTCGTTTGGCGTCATACATGGGGAACTTGCCGCGTTCTTCGGCCAAGTTGACGGAAGAACGATAAGCGTTGTAAGCCAGCAACTTCTGGATTTCTGTCGAGAAGGCGATGGCTTCGTCGGAGGCATAGCGTTTGCCCAAGGCGGCCAGCATGTCGCCCTCGGCGGTGATGCCGATGCCGGTGCGACGACCCTTCAGGCACTTCTCGCGGATGTTCAGCCAAAGGTTGCGTTCGGTGCGTTTGATTTCGTCGTCCTCGGGGTCGGCGGCAATCTTGGCCAAGATGGTGTCGATTTTCTCCACTTCCAAGTCGATGATGTCGTCCATCATGCGTTGGGCGATGGCCACATGTTTCGAGAACAGCTGATGGTTAAAGCGTGCCTCGGGCGTAAACGGATGGTCGACATAACTGTAAAGGTTGATGGCGATGAGTCGGCAGCTGTCGTAGGCGCAGAGCGGGATCTCGCCGCAAGGGTTGGTGCTCAAGGTCTTGAAGCCGAGGTCGGCATAGCAGTCGGGAATGGACTCGCGTATGATGGTGTCCCAAAACATAACGCCAGGTTCTGCCGACTTCCAGGCGTTGTGGATGATCTTGTTCCATAGGGCGCGGGCATCCACCACCTTCGTGTATTTCGGGTTGGGCGAGTCGATGGGATATTGTTGCGTGAAGGGCTTGTTTTCCTTGACGCATTGCATGAACTCGTCGGTGATGCGCACTGAGACGTTGGCATTGGTGATGCGGCCTTCGGTCATCTTGGCGTCGATGAACGCCTCCGAGTCGGGGTGCTTGATGCTGATGGTCATCATCAGGGCACCGCGACGACCGTCTTGGGCCACTTCTTTGGTCGAGTTGGAAAAACGTTCCATGAAAGGCACCACGCCCGTCGAGGTGAGGGCGCAGTTCTTCACGGGACTGCCCGTGGGACGCAGATGCGACAGGTCGTGACCCACGCCACCGCGACGTTTCATCAGCTGCACCTGCTCCTGGTCGGTCTTCATGATGCCGCCATACGAGTCGGATTCGCCGTTGTTGCCGATGACGAAGCAGTTCGACAATGACGAGATTTGGAAGTCGTTGCCGATGCCGGTCATGGGGCTGCCTTGCGGCACGATGTAACGGAAGTCCTTCAGCACCTCGAAAATCTCCTCTTCCGTCATCGGGTTGGGATAGTGGCGCTCGATGCGGGCAATCTCGCGGGCGATGCGGTGGTGCATGTCGTCGGGCGTAAGCTCGTAGGTGTTGCCGTCGCTGTCCTTGAGGGCGTATTTGTTGGCCCACACGTCTCCAGCCAGTGCGTCGCCGTGGAAATATTCCTTGGCGGCGGCTTTCACTTCCTCGATGGGGTAGGCGTGGTATTCGATTTTAGGCTTCTCTTCTGCAACGGGAGCAGCTTTCATCGGTGCCGTTTCGCCTTTTTCCACCACCTGCACTTCGTCCTGGCTTTCAATCTGCTTGGCAGCGAAAGAGGTGCTTTTTCGCGACTCGATGATTTTCTCGTAGGGCTTAGGCTCGGGCTGCGACTCATGGCTCTCGTCAAGGCCACTAAACAAGTCCCCTTCAACCTCCAATGGAGTATGATTCGATTTCATATTTCTGATATTTAACAAGTTACAAGGTAAAACAATAGCGTGTTTCGCGCTCTTTTTCAAGATGCGAAATTAAGAAAGATGAACAAAACAAGCCCCGAAAAAATGAATTTTCGGGGCGAATATTTTTCAACATGTATTGTTGATAAAAAAACTATTTCTCCTTTAGTTTTTCCATCGCGTATGCGTATGCTCCAATGGCCACAGCCGAGGTGGTGCCGAGCTTGGTGATGCCGACGCCGACGCGCTTGGTGGGGTCGTACCACACCAGTTGGTCGCTGAACGGCACCTTGACCATTTTGCCTTGCTTTTCGGTGAAGCGGATCATGTCTTGCGGGTCCATCAGGTTGTAGGCTTCGGTCTCCATGCGGCTCAGTGGCTGACCGTTGAGGCCGGTGAAGGGTTCATTCATCTTCTTGATGAGCTTGGGCATGAAGACGGGCCAGGCTCCCGAAAGGCCACCGCCGATGACGATGATGCCGTCGATGAGAGAGATGGCATTGGCTAATACGTCGGCTAAGGCGGTGGCCATCTCGTCCCAAGCCTTTTGTGCGGCTTCCTTGTCGCCAGGCAGTTGCCCCATCGCGATTTTGTAGATGTCAAAAGGATGCGGCGTGTCGTCGAAGGCGATGTTGGCCTCACGACCATACACGCGGCGCACGGCGCGGATGCTGATGCTGTCTTCGGCGCTGGTCTGGGGATAGAGCGGGTTGCGGTGGCGGTTGATCTCGCCGCCTGCCGAGTTGTCGCCGTTGAGCAACACCTTATTAATAACTATGCCTCCGCCGAAGCCCGTGCCGAGGGTTACACCGAGCAGGTTCTTGTAGCGTTTCGGGTTGCGTTGCTGTTCGAGGAGCTTGTTCACTTCGGGCAAAAGTCCGCTCAAGGCCTCGCCGTAGGCAAACAGGTCACCGTCGTTGTTGATGTAGACGGGAATGTGGAACTCGTTCTCAAGCATGGCTTTCAGCGGCACGCCGCCCTTGAAGGAAGGCAGGTTCTCCAAGTCGCCGATGATGCCGTTGGGATAGTCGGCGGGACCAGGGAAGCAGAAGCTGATGGCCGAACCTTTTTTGCCACAGCGTGTCTCGCATTCGTGGAAGCCAGTGATGAGTTTTTGCAGCACCTCTTCGAGCGTGGGCGCAGCCGAAGGGATGGTGAAGGGTTCGATGATTTCGCGCGAGTCTTGTACGGCAGAGAACTTGAAGCCCGTGCCTCCCGCGTCTAAGATGAAGATGATAGGTTGTTCGTTCATAGTGTCTTATGATTTTGCATTCGTTGTCTTGTTGTAGAATTTCTCCACCCACAGCATCCACATCAGGAAGATGATGAAATAGAAGAAGGCCTTGAAGATATAGTCGTGGGCGAGATGGAAGGTGTTGATGTCGTTGCCGAAAAGGTGGATGTTTATGTTGGGCCAAAAGACTTGCATCATGAGGATGCCACAGATCCTGACCACGTTGGTCCATTCGATGACGACGAGGCCGGCGGGGATGTACCATAGCTTGTGTTTCCATGGGCCAGGGAAGAGGAGCATGAGGAACAGCCAGTGCATCCATTGCTTGAGGCTGGCGCATTCGGGGGCGATGATGATGCGTGCGTAGCCGCCGTCGGCATTGATGGCGGCGATGAGGCGCTGTCGGCTGATGGTGGTGAGGTCGACGCGCAAAACGTGGTCGAGCACCCAGCAGGCTTGGCCGTAGACCATGTCGACCGACCAAACCATCAATTTGTGGACTAATTTCCCAAAGGGCCAATAGCCCAAATGCTGCCATCCAATATAGAGGAAGTGAAAGCTGATAATCAGCAGGATAAACAGCCCTACATTGACCGTGCTGCGGTTTTTAGGATCCTTGCAATATGCTTTCAGGTCAGCGATACCCATCGAAATTATTTTTCGTGCAAAAATAAAAAAAATCCTATTTTTGCACCATTATTTTTTACGGCGGTGCGCCAACTCGCGTCTCGCAGTCCCGCGTCCCGTGTCAAACTCAATGAATATGGAAAACGACAGCATTGTAACCGAAGTGACCGACGCCATCCAAGACACGTCGGCACTCGCCCAGATGACCGAAGGCATCAAGTATGTGACCACCACCCCCGTATCGGAATGGCTTCCCGATATGGTGCGGACTTATGTCGTCCCGCTGGGACTCAAGATATTGGCCGCCATCGTCGTGTTTCTTTTGGGTCGATGGATCATCAAGTTGGTCAAGAAATGGATGGCCAACGGATTGATGAGCCGCCATGGCGACGCCACCCTGCATGGTTTCTTGTCGAACTTAGTCTCGGTGGTGCTTTATTTCATCCTGATTATTGCCGTCGTGGGCATTTTAGGCATCAACACATCGTCATTGGTGGCACTGTTGGCCTCGGCTGGCTTGGCGGTTGGTATGTCGTTGGGCGGCACCTTGCAGAACTTCGCGGGCGGCGTGCTCATCGTCATGTTCCGGCCCTTCAAGGTGGGCGACTTCATCTCGGCGCAAGGCTATGAAGGCAAGGTGAACAAGATTCAGATTTTCAACACGCATATCCTGACCGTCGACAACAAGGAGGTCATCCTGCCCAACGGGCCGCTTGCCACGGGCGCCTTGACCAACTATTCGCGGCAGGAAACGCGCCGCGTCGACTGGACTTTCTCCATCGCCTATGGCGACGACTACGACAAGGCCAAGGCAGTGCTGCTGCGACTTTGCGATGGCGACGAGCGCATACTGAAGTCGCCTGAGCCTTTCATCGAGTTGGGCAAACTCAACGACAGCTCGGTCGACATCACCGTGCGCGTGTGGGTTGATTCTGCCAACTATTGGCCGGTGTTTTTCAGCATGAACGAGAAGGTCTACAAGGCTTTCGCAGTGGAAGGCTTGAACATCCCGTTCCCGCAGGTGGATGTGCATGTGAAGTGACTTTTTCCTGTCGATGATGGGGAATCCACTCATATTGAAAACTTCTTCTCCAACAGCTCGATGTATTTGTTGAGATGCTGTATCGTCTTGTCTTTTTCGACGCAGTCAGGGCAGCGATGCACCGAGGTCTCCGGAACATACCGTTCGGGGTAGGTGATGATGTCGATGACGGAAACGCCAAGGATATTGCTTATATGCGATAAACGGCTGAAGGTGATGTCGCTCTCGCGGGTGATGAAACTGGAGTAGGAACTCTGCTTGATTCCCAACTCTGCGGCGATAACCTCCTGCTTGATGCGTTTTTCCTTGCGGATGGTTTCAATGTTATGTAATATGTTTTCCATACTATTGATATTTAAATAATTAGTATGCAATATTATTACATTGATTTTGAGCAAATTGCAATATTATAACAAAAAAATATTGCAAAAATTAGTAAATATATCGCTTAAAAGCAATATTTTTGCAACCCAAATGAAGTGTGCTTTTTTCAAGGCACATAAAACTGATTTTGTGAATACAATCGAAATAAGAGACTGTTATGAAAAAAGTGAATGATTGCTCAGCCGATTTCCACGCAGGCCATTTCCTGCGCGATGTGATGCTTGAGGGAGGTTGCAACGTGGCATGGCTTGCTGCTCGCACTGGCCGCGACGTGCCTTTCCTCGAACACCTTTTCGAGCAGCCCAACATGGATGCCGAACTCTTCGTGCGCATGGGAATGCCCATGGACCCGCTCTTCATGCAACGGGTGGAGGAGATGATTTTCGGCGGCAAAAGAGTGAAGCAGATGGCGTAATTACAAACTAAACAATGATACAAATGAAAACGACGAAACGACACCTTATTATATTAATGACCCTGCTCGTGAGCTTGCTGTATGGATTAAAGCCTTTGCAAGCACAAACAGCGGCCT
>CAMKAR010000116.1 GCA_946410535.1 uncultured Bacteroidales bacterium | reverse complement strand
CCATGGTAACTGAAATGACGAAATATGATTTCATCCTGCTGAGCGGCGATGCCGACGCTTTCCTTGAGAAGCTGCAAACGGTGGGCGTAGTCGACATCACGCGCTCGCTGAAGCCCATCGACGACAAGTCGGAGAAGCTCTCAGCCCGCGCCGAGGTCTATCGCAAAGCCGCTGCCATGCTGAAGGACATCGAGAAGGCAGACGACCCAGGCCAGAAGCCCAACGACTTTGCCGCCGAGGTGCTCGAAACGGCGAAAGAGAAGGACGACTTGCTGGCGCGACTGCCTCAACTTCGCAAGGATGCCGACGAACTGGCTGCTTGGGGACGTTTCGATGCGCAAAGCCTCGACCGCCTCAAGGAGAGCGGTTTGAAACTGCATTTCTACAAGGCCAAAGCCATCGACCCCGCTTGGAAAGAGCAATATGCGCTGAGCGAGATTGCCAACCTGGGCGGCTACAGCTATTTCGTGGTCGTCTCCGAAGGCGACGAATACGACTTCCCGATGAAGGAGCTGCCCGCTCCCGAGCGCGATGCTACCGCCATCGAGAAGGAGATTTCCGAAGTGGAGGCCGAAATCGCGCAGAAGGACAAACGCTTGGCCCAACTGAAATGGCACGAGCCTGTCATCAAGGCCGAGTTGGACAAGACCTTGTCGAAACTCGACCTGCATTTGGCACACGTTTCGGGAACCAAAGCCGCCGAAGACTATATCACGGTCTTTGAAGGCTTTGCGCCCACCGAGACCGAACACGCCTTGCGCGACATGCTCGAAAAAGAGAACGTGCTTTACATCGAGGACAAGGCTAAGGTCGATGATAATCCGCCTATCAAGCTGAAGAACAATAAGTTCGTATCGATGTTCGAGTTGCTGACCGACATGTACGGTCGCCCGAAGTACAACGAGTTCGACCCGACGGTGTTCATCTCCATCTTCTTCATGCTCTTCTTCGCTTTCTGCATGGGCGATGCGGGCTATGGCCTCGTGCTCATCTTGGGAAGCCTTGGCTTGAAGAAGGTTTTGGGCAAAATCGCGCCCTTGGGTGTCACTTTGGGCATTGCCACAACGGTGATAGGATTGCTGTTCCACACCTTCTTTAGCATGGATATGCTGCAATGGAGCTGGATCCCTGAAGGCGTGAAGAAGTGCATGTTGCCTTCGCAAATTGCGGGTTATGATGGCACGATGGTGCTGGCATTGCTCGTTGGTATTGTGCACATCTGCCTCGCCATGATAGTGAAGACCTACCAAAGCACGAAGGTGAAAGGCTTTGCCAATTCCTTGGGCACTTGGGGCTGGACATTGCTTATCGTCGGTGGCGTCATCGTGGGCGGTCTCGCCCTGATGGGTGTCATGGACAAGGCCGTGACCAAGTGGGTCATCATCATTTTGGGTGGTTTGTCCGCTTTGGGAATCTTCTTCCTCAACGACCTGCACCGCAATCCCTTGCTCAACTTCGGCTCGGGCTTGTGGGACACCTACAACACGGCTACGGGCTTGCTCGGCGACGTGTTGAGTTACCTGCGTCTGTATGCCTTGGGCTTGGCCGGTGCCAAACTTGGCGAGGCCTTCAATGCCATTGGCGTGCAGGCTTTGGGCGACGGTGGCGTGGGCTGGATTTGGTTCATCCTCATCGTCGTCATTGGCCACACGCTCAATGTGGCGATGTGCGTCCTGGGCGCTTTTGTCCACCCCTTGCGACTCAACTTCCTCGAGTTCTTCAAGAACTCGGGCTACGAAGGCACTGGCCGCAGGTATAAACCACTTAGTGAAAACATCAACAATTAAACGAATAAACAATTAACAATTAAACACTTAATATCATGTTAGCAACAATTTTAGGTTATCTCGGCTTGGGTCTTGTGTTGGCTTTGGCCGGTATCGGAAGTTCAATCGGAACATCGACGGCGGGCAACGCTGCCGAGGGCGGCCTCAAGAAACGTCCCGAGGCATCGGGCAATTTCATGGTGCTGTCGGCACTGCCGGCCACCCAGGGCATCTATGGCTTTGTGGCATTCTTCATGCTGCTGAGCAAGATGAAGGCTGACCCGACGCAAGGTCTCATCATCTTTGGTGTGGGCCTCTGCGTGGGCTTGGTCTGCATGATTTCCGCCATGCGTCAGGGACAGGTCTGCGCCAACGGTATCGTGGGCATCAGCCAAGGCCATGACGTGTTCACCAACACCTTGATCTACGCTGCTCTGCCTGAGTTCTACGCGATCTTGGGCCTTGTGGGTGCACTGATGGTGTAATTTCGAGAGGACAACCAATTAGGACAAAGGCGATTCCGTTTGGAGTCGCCTTTGGTGAATTATTTGCAAGTACGAAAGAAATATGTAATTTTGCAGCGTAATTATTGGGTTAATATCATTATGAATACAAATAACGAAAGCAAAAAGTTGGATAGACAGTCCGGATTAGTCATGGATTTTGGCTTAATTATGGACGGCTTCAAGAATGACAATCCCTTTATTCGCCAGGAATGGGTGAAAAAAGGTGATTATTACGAGCAATTCTCCATATATGATGAAAATCAAATCACGGTAAGTGGTATCCTTTCATAAAACATTGAACCATGCCAAGTTGGAGTGAAATATTCAATAAGTTTTCAAACACCAAAGAAGAAAACAAGATAACATTTTTAGTTGAAGAGAAGAAAAAGTATCTTGATGAGATTTCCAAATGTACAGGAAGAAATGTCATCTCTTATTACTCTGGATGGTTGCAAAAGCCGACAGCCTCGGATGTATCCATAAATGATAAGGATATGAACGCTTTCATGGAAGCCGTTTATAAACTTGACAAGTCCAAAGGGGTCGATTTGATTTTGCACACTCCGGGTGGTGACATCTCCGCTACAGAAAAGATTATCAATTATTTGCACTCTATCTTCAACAATGATATTAGAGCCATAGTGCCGCAGATGGCAATGTCGGCGGGGTCAATGATTGCCGTTTCCTGTAGGGAAATAATGCTGGGAAAGCAGTCATGTCTTGGTCCTTTTGACCCACAGATAGGAGGTGTTGCTTGCCAATCTGTTTTGAAGGAGTTTGAAAAGGCGAAAGAAGACATAAAATCAAATCCCCATGCTTTGGGTTTGTGGCAAGTGATTTTTTCTAAATATAATCCTACGTTTTTGGTTACTTGCGAGCAGGCAATAGAGTTATCAAATGACTTAGCCGATAACATTCTATCAAAAACCATTTCCGAAAAGGGAAAAAGAAAAGAGATAATGAAAGCCTTCAACAATAACGATGCGACGAAAGTTCATAGCAGGCATATCTCAAAGGAACAATGCAAGGCTGTGGGATTGAACATTATTGACATGGAAGAAGACCAGCATCTTCAAGATATGATTTTGAGTTTGCATCACTGCTATATGATTTATCTTGAACAAACCATTGTAACAAAGATAGTTGAAAACAACAAGGGCGGTTGCATTATGCGGTTGTTGAATGTGGGTAATGGTAAATGAAAAGCAATATGACCACCTCCATTTTCCGACTTGATGAAATCCGATGCGATGGCACCTTTGCAGAGGCATCAAGAGATTTTGAAGCAATCTCTGTTGTTCGAGGGCATTTTTCATCTCTTGAAAAGGCAATTGCTGCAATGAAGCGAAACGCTTCGGAAACCTATTTCCCTGAAGAAATCTACGCTTATTTGGTGAAAGAGATTGCCGTTGATGGCAACCTTGGTGAAGTGGATTGGTTAAGCGTCAGGTCATACGACCCCTCAGGAAACCTTCTTGAAGAGTGCCTGCAAGACTACAATCTTGTCAATGATTTCCATGGTCGAAGCAAAGAAGACATTCATTTCAAGATTGGCGATATTGTTGAAGCATTGTGTTATGAAAGGATTGTTATAGGAATTATCGCAGCATTGCCGCCTACACCAGAAGACCATTTTCCAGTGCTTGATGCTTCTGATGATTGTTATCTTATCTTACCCATTTCGGAGAATCCTGACAGCCATATCCATGTTCCTCCTACCCATGTATTCCGGTTGCGACATACCCTTTCAGAGGAAGAAAGAGTTGGCCTCCAAGAAAAACTGCGAGCAAGAAAAATAGATTTGATTTAACATATTATTTTGTGCATTATACTAAAGATTTAGATTGAATTATGAAAAAATTAGTTTTATTAGTGTTAATTGTTATCATAGGCATTTCATCCTGTAGTAATAATTCAACAGGCATCTCAAAGGAGGAGGAAGAAAAGATTGTAAGAACAGAAACAACTCAATTGGCACATTTTTATGTTTGGAAACATGAATGTAACCATTTTCTAAATAGTGATTTATGGAATATGCTCAACGATTTTAAAAACGTTCCATTACATCGATGGGATTTTGGTGATTATTCTTCTTCAAGGGCAAATCAGTTTGTGATTGATTGTAAAGAGTATGCTTATGAAACTGTTTGGAATACTCCAAATAGTAAATTTGAGCTAAGTTATAAACAATACATGGAGAAGTATTATGCCCCAACGAAATACCATTATGTTTCTGATGATGAACTTTTTTTAGCCGATATTTTTTATGCGGTGTATGAGAATTCTAAACCTTCTGCATGTGAGATTGCTGTATATATCGCGGGATTGTTCAAAATAAACACTCCTGAACCTACAATTACGGCAATTCAAAGATTAAAAAGCAAGGAAGAGGGATATTACTGGGAAGTTTATTACGACAATGGTGAATTATATCGCGTCAAAGTAATCAAAAAAGAAAATGGGACTTGGGGAATCAATAAATCTCCTGTGTTTTATTAAGTTGAAAGCAAAACAGAGCAAATCACTTACACCGACTGGTAAAACACCTGCCCCACACGGTCAATATGGTCGCCGATGGGGGTGTTGATGGTCTTGTAATAGTCGAGCAAATCAATTGAATAAAGCAATTCCAAGTCATCAATTTCAGTCAGGATTTGCAGCAGCTGGTTGTAGTCTAAACCTTTGCCCAACGCGGCAAGGTCAATGTCTGAGCCTTCGCGGTAGTTGCCTTTGGAGCGACTGCCGAAAATCAGCACCTTTTCGATGTTGTCGTGACGCCGGAACACCGCCTGCAATTCACTGATTACCGAATCACTTAGCCCAAATTTCATGATTGCCTGTATTCTTGATTTTGTGATAGTTGCTCCAGCTTGTTGTCCAAAGATTTCAGCAAAGAAGCGTAACGGTCGAAAATGAGTTTCACAATGGCATCGGCTTCTTCCTCGTCATAGACATGGCTCAACATGTTGCGGGATTTTGCCATCTGTCGCCATCCGTCGTGGTCGGAGATAAGGCCATCCTCGAATGCCATTTTCAGTGTTCCATTTGGCCCCAACATAAAATCATACCCTTTGTAGATGAGCAGGTCCTGCATGACTTTCCACGACAATTCAAAGGTGTATTCGAACCGTTGCACGAGACCTTCCTGCTCCAATTCCGACAGGTCTTCAATTGAGTTGTAGCATTCGGTCACTTCGAGGAGCCTTTGGCAAGCCTTGTGAAAATTGGAATAGCGTTGCAGCCATCGGATGTCTGTCGGTTGTTCCATCGTTTTTTATTGGTTTTATGCGGCAAAGATAATAGTTTTCTGGTTTTTGCGCAAGGTTAGGCAAAATGTTTGGAAAACCATGTTTTACATTTCGTCCTTCAACCGTTCGATCATCCGACGCTCCTTCTTGGTCGGGCGGCCTGCGCCACGGTCGCGCCATTCGGCCTTGTAAGCGTTCATGAACTCGATGCGCTCGTATTCCTCCTTGGGCGTGAGGTCGTTGTAGACCTCGGGCACCTGCTTGGGCGAGACGCGGTTCTTGATGACGGTCTTCACTTCCACCACCTTGTGCAGCTGTTCGATCTGCACTTGGATGATGTCGCCCACTTTCACCTCGCGCGAGGGCTTGATGGGGTTGCCGTCCATCTTCACCTTGCCGCCCTTGATGGCGTCCACGGCCAACGAGCGCGTCTTGAAGAGACGCGCCGCCCACAGCCATTTGTCCATCCGGACGATGTTTTCTTCGTTTTCCATTTTTTTGACGCGAGACGCGAGACTGCGAGACGCGGGACGATGGTCTCGTGTCCCGTTTCCCGAAGTCCCGTGTCAGTAAATTATTTCTCCTTGAAAATCAGTTGAATCGGTACGCCATGGAAGTCCCAAGTCTCACGGATCTTGTTCTCCAAGAAGCGTTTGTAGTTCTCCTTCACGTCCTTCGGCAGGTTGCAGAAGAAGATGAACTGGGGCGCGATGCTCTTCAGCTGGGTGATGTATTTGATCTTCAGGAAACGTCCGCGCGAAGCCGTAGGCAACGGCACGGAGTTGATGATTTCCAGCATCTTGTCGTTCAACTCGCGCACGGGAACGCGGCGCTCACGGTTTTCGTAGACCTTGTGCGCGGTTTCCAGCACCTTATATATACGTTGCTTGTTGATGGCCGAGGTGAAGATGATGGGATAGTCGGTGAAGGGCGCCGTTCTGGAACGAATCAGCTCTTCGTAAGACTTGTGTGTGTTGGAGTCCTTTTCGACCAAATCCCACTTGTTGACGACCATCACCAAGCCTTTCTTGTTCTTCTCGATGAGGCGCAGGATGTTCATGTCTTGGGCCTCGAAACCTTGCGTGGCATCGAGCATGAGGATGGCCACGTCGCAGTCCTCGATGGCGCGGATGGAACGCAAAACGGAATAAAACTCGATGTCTTCCTC
>CAMKAR010000115.1 GCA_946410535.1 uncultured Bacteroidales bacterium | reverse complement strand
CTTCTTCCTCAACACCGGCCAAAACGCCCAATTCGCCTTCCACGGTCACATCGTATTGGTGTGCGTAGTCGACGACTTTTCTCGTCAGGGCCACGTTTTCGTCGTAGGGCAGCGCCGAGCCGTCGATCATTACCGACGAGAAGCCCATGTCGATGCACGATTTGCACAGTTCGAAGCTATCGCCGTGGTCGAGGTGAAGCACGATCTCAGGATGGGCGCAGCCCAGCTCCTTGGCGTATTCCACTGCACCTTGGGCCATGTAGCGCAGCAGGGTCTGGTTGGCGTAGTTGCGCGCGCCTTTCGACACTTGCAGGATGACGGGCGACTTGGTTTCGACGGCAGCCATGATGATGGCCTGCATCTGTTCCATATTGTTGAAGTTGAAGGCCGGGATGGCATAGCCGCCATCAACCGCCTTGGCGAACATTTTACGGGTGTTCACGAGTCCCAATTCTTTGTAGTTGACCATTTTATGATGTTTAATTAACTTTGTTTAATCTTCAATTTGTTGATTGTTTAATTGTTAGCCGATGGCTTATGGCTTATAGCCTATGGCTCGCTTCTCCCAAGGTGTGAAAATAATACCTTTGGGTGTAGCGTGCCATAGGCCATTGGCTATCGGCCATAGTTATTCCCTGCAAAAATAGAAAAACCTTTCCAATAATTCTCACTTGACGCTCACTTTCTTGCTGCAGCTCCCGTTTTCTGTGCTCAACTTGACGATGTACAAGCCGGGAACGAGTCTGCCCAAGTCCAACGAAACCGTTTCGCCTTGGGGCAGTTGCCCGACGTTTCTTGTCATCATGCGCTCGCCCATGAGGTTGTAGACTTCAACCGTAGCCCTGCCTTGCAAACCGTTGCCCATCACCATGTTGACTTTGCCCTCGGTGGGGTTGGGGAAGAGGCTGAAATCGACGGCATGCCATTCGGGTGTGGAATAACCGATAAGGCTGATTCTCTTTGTTTTAGGCTCTGCTGAGCATCCGTTTTCAGCCGTCACCGAAAGTGTTACCTCGGCATCGCCTTCATGGAGATTCCAAAGGACGTCGACCTCGTTGCCGTGATGGTAGATGATACCGGCCTCGGCAGGCTCAAGCTCCCAAAGGAGCGACAAACCTTCCTGGTTTTCAACGGAATAATGGCTGACATGTTGCTCGTATTTGTTGACTATGCTGTCACCAATGATTTCGCCCAAATTGATTTCGTCCACGAAACGAATCTGGGTTGAACTGACGATGGTGTCGTTGCCGAAAGCTGAAAGGGTCAGTGTTACACTCTCGTTTGCCAAGTCTTGACTCCCAGGGAAATAGGTCGGGTTTGCGATAGTGTCATTATCGAAATGGCCGTCGCCGTCGGTGGTCCACAACACGGCATCACAATCGTAGGCGTAGGCACTTTTAAGTTCGATGGCCGACTCGTCGCAAGCAATCATGTCGTCGCCGGCGTATGCGATGGCGCGATGCATGGGAGGGAAATAGAGATGGTCGATCTTGTACTCGAAACTGACCATGCTGTGTTGGCGGAGGCCAATGGTAACCATCTGACATCCAGCGCGGAAGATGGGATCGATGCGTGTCCAACCCGTGGTGTTGCCATAGGTTTGGGTCTCGTTGCCTGAAGGCAGTTGCTCGATGACCGACATCTGCGCAAAGCCTTCGTCTTTGACGTAAAGCGACATGGTTGCATCGTGAGGCAGAACGCGCCCGTTCATGCTGATTTTCAGTGTGGCCGCTTTGTTTCTCGGTAGTGTAATCATTAAGCAGCGGTCGCCTTCGGCAGCGTCGTCTGCATAATAGTCCCATGGGTAGTTGTGGTCGTTTTGCCAAGTGAACAACGGGCAGAGTGTGTCGGTCTCAAAGGTTTCATAGAGGCCACCGTAGGGGACGATGGTATCGAGGAAAAGGCGGTTTTGTCCCGACTGAAGTTCGATGCGGGTTTGCAGCCAGGCTTCTTTGATTTCGTTGGCCATGGCTTTGATTTTAAAGGTGAAAGACCGCGTTTCGCCACCTTCCAAACCGTCAAGTGTGTCGTTTATTTGCGTTACGCTGACAAAAGGCGCTTTGATGTTCAATTTCACATCTACGGGTTCGCTCTTGGCGTGGCCGGTATTGCTCACGGTTGCAGTGAGATAGGTGACGGTGTCGGTCAGGTGTATTGCGGGTTGGTCGCCTTCCGCAAACAGCCGGAAACCGGGGCTGATGCCGAGTATCGGGGCGGCCACGGTTTGCTCAAACTCAATCTCTTGTTGGGTGGTGCCGTTGTCGAGGAGGAGCTTGAACGTGAGCATGGTTTGGTCGGGGATGTCGGAGGTTATGTTGACGCGCAAGGCATTGTGAAGGGTGGTGTGGCTGTCGGGCGACAAGTTCGTGCAAATCGCGCTGCCTTGGGTGATCTCTACATAAGGTGAATCGCACGAAAGTTTGATCTCGGTGCTTTCGGCAAGGCCCACACCGGCGTTGTAGAGCATCAGGTCGATGCTCGCGGTCTCGTTGTATTCAAGCTCGCCGTTGCTGTTTTCGTCGTGGATGCTGAAGTTTTCCAAAACCATATAGGGTCCTGACGAGGGGATGATGGTCACGTCCTGCTGGTAGCGGATGCGGTTTTGCTTGGTCACGGTCACTTGATAGCGTTGCCCGGGTTGCATTACGGGTAAGGCAAAGGTCATCGGCTGGCCCGTTCCTCGCGCCACTTGGAGGATTTCTCCATCGCGGGCGATACAGACTATGGCGTTTTCCTCAACGGGGAAAGTGATTTCCCTTTGGTCTTCGGTTTGATAAGGAGCAATGGAAATCTCCATGCGTTGCGGCACTTCGGTATGAAGGTTCAGATAGGTGTCGCCCAGATAAGAGAAAACGTTCAGCGTCTTGTCCACTTTTATGGTGTCGGAGGCATAGGGCAGGAAGGTCTGCTGGCTGAGGAAAAGCTTGCCCGCGACAAGTGAGTAGGATGGATAGGTGAAATCAGGATGGGCCTGACTGCCCAATGTGGGCATGAAGTTGGGCCAAATATGGTCGAACATGCCCCATGAGACCAAGTCGTTGTAATGGGAATAGGTGACACTGTTGGTTCCGACGACGCCAATGGCTCCTTTTTCTTCCCTGAGAAAGGCCTCTGAGATGCACATGGGGGACGACCAATTGTCCCAAAAGTCGTTGGTCAGGCAGCCGATGGAGAATATGAATGTTGGCTCTTCGTTTTGTATTAAGGAAATTTGGTTGCGGTGAAAATAAGGGCTTCCCCAAATGTCCTGGTTTGAATGGTCTCTGTAAAGGGTCAGGAAACCGCCTTCGCTCATGGCCTCTATCAGAGGTTGGTTGTCGCTCATGTGTCCCCAATTGTCCAATCCTCCAATGGTTGCAGGAATGTATTGTGTGCCATTAGGCCCGAAATAGTTTAAGACAGCCCCTGTGTTGAAGGCCGTTGACCAGATGGAATCAGGCGGTGTGGCATCTGGGTCCATTTGGTTATACACGAGATAAAGGTTTGCCGGGTGCTTGCCAAGCTGGGTGCGCCAAAAGCCGTCGACGCTTTGTGATGTGATCAAGAACCATTTGTTTTCCTCGTAGCCGGAGGTGATTACGGGATGGTCGTAGTAATGAGGGTCGGTGGGAGGATTTAACTCAAAACCAATAAGCTTTTTTACTTGCTGTTGACAATCTTCGGCATTGTAGACCGTCATGCGGCTGATGGCCAAGTCAGGGATGCTGTCGCCGTTCATGTCGGCAAAAGGGTTGTCTGTGGGGTATCGGTAATCATTATAGGTATTGTTGGGCATCCGGTAGATGTAAGGCTTGAGGCCAAACTCCGGCTGCGTGTTATGGTTTCCGCCAAACAAAAGCACTGCCGCAGGCGGTATCGCCCAGTTGTTGTATGCGTTGAGGATGTAGTTGCGGATGCTGTCGGGCGCGTTGCCGCCGCATTCTGCCGTACTTGCCACCTTGGTGGGGATGCCTTGGCGCAGGCGAAACTGCTTTAGTGTGTCGGCCCAAGCCAAAAAGGCGGAGTCGTCGGGCGCGATGATGAGGTATTCGCAGCCTTCCTCGCGGTTTTGTAGGGCTTCGTTGAGGAAGTCGTAATAATGCGTTTCGGGCAGCATGTCGCTGTTGATGACCAAGTCGCGCAAAATGCCGTCCCACGCTGGATTGCGGTAACGCGGGTCGCCAAACTGGCCGTTGCCGCCTTCAAAGCTGACTTCGATGTCCATGTCGTAAATCACCTCCAACGTTTTTTTTACGGGGTTGTAGCGGAACGGCGTCACGCTGAGCAGCACCACGTCGAGGCCTCGGATTTGGGTGGCCTGGGCAACGGAGACGTTGCTGGCGGGGTAGTCGGCATCGTTGCCAAACACGTCCATGTCCCACTTCAGGTCGGGCTTTTTGTCCTCGTTGTTCATCTGCAAGGGCGCGGCTGGCAACAGGCAGACGTCAGTCAAGGTCCGGCTCGCCTTTTCCTTGACTTTTACGCTTACGGAAGCCCCTTGTGGCACGGCGATGTAACGGTTCTCGAAAGGCAGGTTGGGCTTGCCCTCGGCATTGGACGCAAAGCAGCCTTTCAGGATGATTTCCAGTCCTTTGGCCTCGCCGTATTGTATTTCGCCAATGCCCAATTCGGGAATGGAATAGTGCAGCGAGAGCTTTGATGCACTGCTGTGCTCGACGCTGAAGCCTTGTGGCTTGTCGGTGCGGAAATGGTAATGGCTTTGTGCGCTCAGCGCACTCATGGCAAACATGATGATAAAGGTGGTAAAAAGCCGTTTCATGATGAAAAACAATTGATTGAAGTTGCAAAAATACAAAAAGGAACAAATCCGCCAAACATTTTCGACGGATTTTTCTCAAATATAATGTATATCGCGATTAATATAAACAGCAATTAATATAAACCGCTGTTTACATATCTTCAATCGACAAGCCTTGAAGCGTTAGCTGATACTTCCCAAAACTGCTTGTGGGCAGGGCTTTGACCCTTTCCTCAAGTGTTTTCGGGTTGATTTTCTCGGCATTGCGCTTGATTTCGGCCACGATGCCCGTGTGCTCGAATTCGTTCAGCGCAATCATGTCGATTTCGTTGCCGCCTTTGCGGTCCCACCAGTTGCCGGCCATCGTGAATTGGCCCGACTCCATCGCCTTGGCTTGGAAATATTGCTCCAATGTCCTTCCCGAAAACTGTTCGTAATACTTCCCGATGTTTTGTCGCAAGGCTGCCATCTGTTGTGTTTCGATCAGCGATTGGTAGGGCAGGATGAAGCGGAACCAAAAGCGCAAAAACTGGTCAGAGATCTCGTAGGCCGTCACCTTGCTATTGGGTTTGGCGAGCAGTGGCTTCAGGCGCTTCACGAGCATGAAGTTTTTCTCCAAGTTCTGCAAATACACGCCCATGTCCTTTTGCATGGCACCGTCAATTTCGCTGCGTTTGGTCATGCCTGCGGCAATCAGTTGTAGCACAGAGAAATAGGTGTTGCTTTCGTCGCTGAACTCTTGGCTCATCAGGTCGCGGCCTTCGGTGAGGAAATAGGAGTCGGGGCGGCAGACGTAGTTGAGCATCTTCTCCTTGGTGTAGCATTGCGCGTCCATGAGCAACTCTACGTATTTGGCCACGCCGCCCGTAATCATGTAAAGGCAGAGCAGGTCTTCGTTTTTGTAGTTGGGGCTGTGGTTGAGCAGGATTTGTTTCAACACCTCGATTCGGAAGGGGAGGAGGGTGAACTTCGACGTGGGGCGGCCATAGAGCGGCTCGTTCTCGTCCTCGAAGATGCGTTTCATCAGCGACTGGATGCTGCCCGAGGCCACCAGGTGCAGGTGCGATTCCCTGTGGTAACGGTCCCAAAGGTCTTGTATCTCGCTGAAGATGGCGGGATTCACTTTTTGGAGGTTCTGGAACTCGTCGAAGAAAACGGTGAACTGCCGTTGCAGCGACGCTTTCATGATGACTTCGAACAAATCGCGGAAGCGGCTGATTTGGCCAAACACCTCGATGCCCAATTGCTCTTTGAGCGCCTGCTGGAACTTGGAGCAAAGCACCGCCTCGCTGTCTTTCGAGACAAAGAGATAAGCCACGTTCTTGCCTTCCAAAGCCTTGTTAATCAGCGAGGTCTTTCCCGCGCGGCGACGTCCTGTCAGTACGGTGAACACTGCCGACCTTTCGGCTTGTTTCTCGCTTTGCAGCAGTAGCTCCAGCTCCATTTCCCTGTCGTAGAATTTCATAATATTAACCGCTATTTATATAAATCATAATTTACATTTGCGCTGCAAAGATATGAAAAAAACAAATCCGCCAAATAATTTCAGCGGATTTTTCATGAGGTTTTGTCGTTGTAGAGACGTAGCGCGCTACGTCTCTACCCATTGACAATTAATCTTGTGCCAAGAACGGATACCCGTAGGAGGCAGCCGGAACAAACGTGTTCTTGATGGCGCGGGGGCTGGTCCAGCGGATGAGGTTCCAGAGGCCGCCAGCCTTGTCGTTGGTGCCGCTGGCGCGGGCGCCGCCGAAAGGCTGCATTCCGACCACGGCTCCCGTGGGCTTGTCGTTCACGTAGTAGTTGCCTGCCGCGTGGCGCAGCTTGTCGTTGGCAATCTTCTGGGCCTTCAGGCAGTTGCCGAAGAAGGCGCCGGTGAGGGCGTAAGGCGAGCTTTGGTCGCACACGTCGAGCATCTCCTCAAACTTGTTGTCGTCGTAGACGTAGATGGTGATGATGGGTCCG
>CAMKAR010000114.1 GCA_946410535.1 uncultured Bacteroidales bacterium | reverse complement strand
CAAATCATACTGGCCGAAACTTGCCGACTGGTACATAGACAACATCGACCCTGCCCATGAGAACAACACCCATGCCATTCTCAACAAGGACGGCAGCGTGTTTTTCTCCTATCTACCTGACAGCCTTTACTTTGGAACCGACCAGTTTGGCCATCAAACGAAAGCCATTCGTTTTTTGAAATACGACAGCGAGGGCGCCATGGTAGCAGAAAGGCTTTTCACCAACAGCCCCATGGCAGGATGGTGGGAGTATTCAATATTCCCAACAAGCGATTCGTTGGGCTGCAGTTTTGTCACTGTCAGGCCAAATAACCAGTTTTATTATTTTAGCGGTTATACCATGAATGCCAACTTGGATATCGTTTTATCACGTTTCAATATCTATAACCTTACGGATCCTTTGTTTCCTGAGTCTCGATATTTCGCAGCCAATCCATTTAACGGCAAAATATACTCGATCAGCCCAATGTTTATGCCCGAATGGCAAGGCGCGCCAGCCGTAAACCGCGAAATCGTCATGACCGTTTTCGACGAAAACTTCACACAGACGAACTATGTTTGGGGCGCGGAAGGCCATGAAAACTGCCAAGTGGCCAATTTCAAATCCATTGACTTCAGCCCCGATGGAACTGTGTTCATGTTAAGCAGGTTAGGTTATGTTGGGGGGTATTATCTCGGCTGGGTCGATGAGAACGGCAACAAATTAGGCGAAATCTATTTGGAGGGCGGTCAACTCTTATTCGAACCGATAAGCGTTTCGTGCTGTCCCACAGGAGGCTGCATCTTTAGTGTTTATTTTTATGACACCGAGACGCATGAAGAAAAAGGCATTATTTACAAACTTACGGATCCACTCGATGTGGACGAAGTCCACGAAGCTGGCTTTGCCGTGGCCACGGCCTATCCCAACCCAGGGAAAGACGTGTTAAATATCCGCACGGCCTTGCAGAACGCAAGCGTGGAGGTGTATGACATGAACGGCAGGCTCGTCCACCGTCAAGCCCTTACGGAGAACGTGACGGCGATTGATGCAACGGGCTGGGCCGAAGGCGTTTATGTTTGGAAAGTATTCTCCGATGGCAAGGAAGCCGAAACGGGGAAGTGGTTGAAATGCAAATGATGTAAGGTTTGGGTTTTTGGGCTTTCTTGGCCAACATTTGAAAGTTGGCGAGTGGCAATTGATGAAATTCGATAGGGTTTAAATTGAGTTTTTTTGTATTTTTGCGCCCATAAAATCAAATCCGCATTATGTCTGAACTACCTGCATTGTTTTCCGACCTTGCCCTGATCCTCGTCACGGCAGGTGTCACCACCGTTCTTTTCAAATGGTTGAAACAGCCCCTCGTGTTGGGCTATATCATTGCTGGCCTGCTCATTGGGCCTTATTTCCCTTGGTTCCCCGTCATCAACGACCACCACAGCGTGGAGACATGGAGCGAGATTGGCATGGTGTTCCTTCTCTTTGCCATCGGCCTCGAGTTCAGCTTCAAGAAACTGAAGAAACAGGCTGGCACCGTGGGCATTACCGCCTTGACCGAGTTGGTCTCGATGTGTGTCATCGGATTCTTGCTCGGCAAGGTGATGGGCTGGAGCCAGATGGACAGCATCTTCCTCGGTGCCATGCTATCCATGTCGTCGACGACCATTATCGCCAAGGCCTTCGACGACTTGAAGATCAAAGGGGAAAAGTGGACCGGCAGCGTGATTGGCGTATTGGTGGTCGAGGACTTGGCTGCCATCCTCATGATGGTTATCCTTTCCACCTTGGCGGTGAGTACGGCCTTGGATGGCAGGGAGTTGATGATGAGCGTCATAAAACTCGTGTTCTTCCTTTTGGTTTGGTACGTTGGTGGTGTGTTCCTCATCCCGACCATCCTGAAATGGGCACGCAAGTTCATGACGGAGGAAACGCTGACGGTGTTTGCGGTCGGCTTGTGTTTCTTCATGGTTTGGTTGGCCAACAAGGCGGGCTTCTCGTCGGCCTTGGGCGCTTTCATCATGGGCAGCATCTTGGCCGAAACGCTTGAGGCTGAGATGATCCACAAGCTCACTACACCCATCAAGAACCTGTTTGGTGCCGTGTTCTTCGTTTCTGTCGGTATGATGGTCAATCCGGCCATCCTGGTGCAATATTGGTGGCAGATTTTGGTCATCACCGTGGTTGTTGTTGTGTTGAAGTCGCTGAGTTCGGGAGTGGGTATGTTGCTTTCGGGCGACAACCTCCACAACGCAGTTCGAGCGGGCATGTGCTTCGGGCAGATTGGCGAGTTTTCGTTCATCATCGCGACCGTGGGCATGAGTTTCGGTGTCATCGACACTTTCTTGTATCCCATCATCGTCTCGGTTTCCATCATCACCACCTTCCTCACGCCTTATCTGATCAAAGGCGGCGAGCCCTTGTACCAATGGATTTCACGCAAGGCTCCCGAAAGGTGGCGCTTGGGCCTCCAAAGCGAGAAAAAGGTCGTCAGGGCGAAGAATGGCGAGGAGGTGACGATGAAGTCGTACATTTTGAGCCAGGTTAAGAACTTGGTGCTTTATGCTTCCATTGTCATTGCCGTGATGCTGATTTGCTTTTCGCTTTGCACTTTTATTCTCAATTATGTGCGGCAACCTTTCGGCGGTTTTGTTGCCTTGCTTGTCACTTTGGTCATCATTTCACCTTTCCTTTGGGCCGTGGCTTTCAAGCACGACATGTTGCATGTCACGTCGAAGTTGATGGAATCCAGCAAGTTCAACAACGGCTCCATCCACTTGATATTTGCTTTCCGGGTGATCATCGTTTTTGGCATCGCATTTGCCATCGTCAATCACTATTTAGGCGCTGGCTTTTGGCAAAGTATTGGATTCAAAATAATTGATTATCATTGGGTTAATTTGGTCTTGGCAGTTGTTTATGTCGTGGTGCTCCGCGTGATTTCGCCCGTCATGCATTGGTATGAGCGCATTGAGGGTAACTTCTTGGAAAACATGAACAAACGCGACAGCTTGAAGTCGTTTGTGCTGCCTGATGTGCTGCAAGAGAACTTCATGCTCGAAAAGATTACGCTGAGCCCCAAGAGCCATTATGCCGGTCGGCGCATCCGCGACTGCGATTTCCGCAAGACCTACAATGTCACTGTGGTGGGTGTCGACCGTGCCGACGAGGTCATCGACTTGCCTACCAAGGACTTGGTTCTCTTTCCCGCCGACGAAATCACGTTTCTCGGCACGGAGGAGCAAATCGGCAAGCTGAAGCCTTTGGTCGAGGTGGAAGACGACGTGCTCATCAAGGAACGTCCGGAGAGCGATGTCGACATTTATAGGATGGAGGTGAAGAAAGGCAACCGCTACCTCGGCACGAGCCTTCGCGGGAGCGACTTCCGCCATGTGTTCAACGCCATGGTGATTGCCATCGGGCGCGGCGACGAATACATCCTGAACCCACAGCCCGACACGGTTTTCAATGACGGTGACACGGTTTGGTTTGTGGCCTCCGCAGCCCATGCCAAAGCCATCCTCGATAGCCTCACTCTCAACTTGGAACCACAAACACAAGCCCCTAAACCCTAAACTCTAAACTTTATCCCCTGGATTGCTTCGTTCCTCGCAATGACGCGAAGCGGCAACTGCAAACTGAACAACTACAAACTGAACAACTACAAACTCTAAACTAATATGGAATCACTACCCGCATTATTCTCCGACCTCGCCCTGATCTTGGTCACGGCTGGTCTCACCACGGTGATTTTCAAATGGTTGAAACAGCCTGTCGTTTTGGGCTACATCATCGCCGGCTTCATCATAGGGCCTAATTTCGAGTGGTTTCCTGTGATTCAGGACCACACGAGTGTGGAGACTTGGAGCGAAATCGGCATGGTTTTCATGTTGTTTGGCATCGGCTTGGAGTTCAGTTTCAAGAAGTTGAAGAAAGTAGGAGGGACGGTAGGCATCACCGCCTTGACCGAGTTGGTGACGATGTGCGTGGTGGGTTTCTTGTTAGGCAAGGCCTTGGGCTGGAGCCAGATGGACAGCATCTTCCTTGGGGCCATGCTTTCGATTTCGTCGACGACGATTATCGCCAAAGCCTTCGACGACATGAAGTTGCATCGCGAGAAGTTCAGCGGCAACGTCATTGGCGAGTTGGTGGTCGAAGACCTCGAAGCCGTCCTGCTGATGGTCATCCTCTCCACTTTGGCAGTGAGCAAGACCTTCGACGGGATGCAGTTGGTTTCCAGTATGTTGAAACTCGTGTTCTTCTTGTTAGTGTGGTTTGTGGGCGGCATTTTCTTGGTGCCAACCATCTTGCGTTGGTCGCGCAAGTTCATGAGTGAAGAAACACTGACGGTGTTTGCGGTGGGCTTGTGTTTCCTGATGGTGGTGTTGGCCAATTTAGCGGGCTTCTCGTCGGCCCTCGGCGCGTTCATCATGGGCAGCATCCTTGCCGAAACGCTTGAGGCTGAGGCGATTCATAAAGTCACCACGCCCATCAAAAACCTGTTTGGCGCGGTGTTTTTCGTTTCGGTTGGCATGATGGTCGATCCGCAGATTTTGGTCAACTATTGGTGGCAGATTTTGATAGTCACGCTTGTGTTGCTCATTTTCAAGCCTTTGAGCAATGTCGTTGGTCGACTCATTGCAGGCTTGGGTTTGAAACAGGCCATGCAAGGCGGTTTTTGCTTCAGCCAAATCGGTGAGTTCTCGTTCATCATCGCCACTTTGGGCATGAATTTCGGCGTTATCGACGATTTCCTGTATCCCATCATCGTTTCGGTGTCCATCATCACCACTTTTATCACGCCATATGCCATCAAGGCTGCCGTGCCGAGCTACAACTGGGTGACGAAACATTTCCCCCAACGCTGGCTCAACCGTTTGGAAAACAAGGATACGGGCATCAAGGTGAAGAGTGGCAAGAAGGTCAACATGGCGAGTTTCATCAGCCGCCAGTTCAAGAACATCGTGGTTTACATCGCCATCATCATCGCTGTCACACTCATTGGCTTCTTCCTCAGTTCGTTTGTGATGAAATATGTGCCAAGTCCCTGGAACGCAGCCATTTCGACTGCCTTTACTTTGATTCTTGTGGCACCGTTCCTGTGGGCGATGGGTTTCAAGCATACCTTGGTCAAGACGACGCGTAAGTTGATGGATGCCAACCATTTCAACAAAACGGTCATCCTGTTGATTTTCATCATGCGATTCGTCATGGTGGCGGTCGTTGCCTATAGTATCCTCCAGCATTTCCTCAACGGGCTTTTCTGGTCGAAGTTGCATGTCGGCTCGCCATGGTATCATCTGATCAATATCGCTTTTGCATTGGCTTATACGCTGATGCTCAAGATTTTGAGCCCGGCAATGAAGTTCTATAAACGTATCGAAGAGCGTTTCCTTGATAACCTCAACAAGCGTCAGTCGGTGCAGGTGTTCACCATCCCTGAAATATTGCAGGAGAACTGCCATTTGCAGAAGATGACGTTAAGCCCTGATAGTCAATATTCTGGACGGTTGATTAAGGACACTGATTTCCGCGACAATTTTAATGTGAGTGTGGTGAGCGTGGAGCGTGGTAAGCAAAACTTCGAGCTGCCCAAGTCTGATTTCCAGCTGTTTCCGTTCGATAGAATCACTTTTGTGGGTCACGAAGACCATTTGCGGCTGTTGTTGCCACGCATTGAGGTATTCGACGAGCAACTTATCCAAGAGCACGAGGAGAGCGAGGTCGACCTTTATAAGGTGGAGGTGGAGCCAAACAGCCCGTTTATCGGCGTCGCCTTGATGGATTCAGGCTTGGCCGACGTATACGAGGCCATGGTCATCGCCATCGAGCGCGACGGACAGTTCATCTTGAACCCTTCGGCACGTATCACCTTCCAACCCGCTGATTTGGTGTGGTTCGTGGCGCAGAAGGAGAGGGCTGAGGTTTTGATGAATATGCACAATTAATTGATAATTGATAATATAGACTGCTTCGTGCCTCGCAGTGACGCGAAGCGGCATAAAGGCCCTGAAAGGGCGAAAATAATTCATCGGGCGATTTCAATCCCCGAATACTGTGGCTGCCACACTGTGACAGCCCTACAACTGAACAACTGCTAACTGCCAACTGAAATGATCGTCTGCATAGCCGAAAAACCCAGCGTCGCCCGCGACATCGCCAAGGTACTTGGCGCCAACACCTCCCATGAAGGTTACATGGAAGGCAACGGCTATCAGGTGACATGGACTTTCGGCCATCTTTGCACCCTGAAGGAACCCCAAGATTACACCGACCAGTGGAAAGCCTGGGCCTTGAGCCGCCTGCCGATGATCCCGCCGCGTTTCGGCATCAAGCTGATTCCCAACAACCCGACTTATGAGAAACAGTTTAAAACCATAGAATCCTTATTTCAAAAAGCGGATGAAATCGTGAACTGTGGCGATGCCGGACAGGAGGGCGAACTCATCCAGCGTTGGGTGATGCAGAAGGCTGCCGTGAAATGCCCTGTGAAACGATTGTGGATTTCCTCCCTGACAGAGGAGTCTATCCGCGAAGGCTTCAAGAACCTGAAAGACCAATCTGATTATCAGTCGCTTTACGAAGCAGGCCTTTCCCGTGCCATTGGCGACTGGCTCCTCGGCATGAACGCCACGCGACTCTACACCTTGAAATATGGCCAAAACCGACAGGTGCTCAGCATTGGTCGCGTACAAACGCCCACATTGGCGCTGATTGTCAATCGCTACCACGAAATTGTCAACTTCAAGCCTGAAGCCTATTGG
>CAMKAR010000113.1 GCA_946410535.1 uncultured Bacteroidales bacterium | reverse complement strand
CCCGTTTTCACGCCCTTGGCATATTGTCCTTCCTCTTTCAATGCGGTGGAAGGAGAATAGGTCTTGGTAGGGCCATCAAGCACGCCGTTATGATATTGGCATTCCATGATTTTCACGCCCGAGTCAGAATATTTAAGGCACTTTCCTTCCGGCTGACCTTCAACATATTGCATCTCCTCAGCAAGCACACCGTTGTTGGGATTGTAGAGCCTTGACCAACCATGCACCTTGCCGTTTTTGTTGTCTTCAACAAGACGAAGCTGACCCGTTTTGGCGTCAAAATACTTCCACTCACCGTCCTTCTTTTGGTTGAGGTAATATCCCGTGGCAATCACACGGCCATTCGGGGCGAAGGTCTTGTTCAAAGCCTTTTCTCCTGACTTGTCGAACTCGTTGGTAGCCTTCAAGTTACCCTGTTCGTCAAAGTATCTGAACGTGCCTTTGCACTTGTCGTTCTTGAACTGGCCTTCATAACGCAACTGACCATTGGCATAAAAGTCGCGCCATTGGCCTTGCCGCCGGCCTTTGGCATCGGTACGATTGAAGTCCTGCGCCATGGCTGCGACCGTAAACAACAGACTCACAAGGAGGAAACAATATCTTTTCATGATTTCTTCGTTTTTGACGATGCAAATTTACGGAAATAACTTAATTTTGCACGGTTTTATTGTATGGCCGAATATTCATCCATATTGCTCGAAAACGCGGTGGAGTCGCTTTCCAAGTTGCCCGGTATCGGAAAGAAGACGGCTTTGCGCTTGGCGTTGCATCTCCTCAACGAAGACGACATGGAGACTGAGCAACTCGCTGATTCACTGCTCAAAATGAAGCATAACATCATGCTCTGCGAACGGTGCTACAACATCAGCGACACCAAAGTTTGCTCCATTTGCAGCAACCCTCGCCGCGACGAAAACACGCTTTGCGTAGTAGCCGACATGCGCGATGTTTTGGCCATCGAGAGGACAGCTTCTTATAATGGGCTTTACCATGTTTTGGGTGGTGTCATCAGCCCGATTGAAGGCGTTTCGCCCAACGATTTGAAGATTGCCCAATTGGTGCAACGTGTTCAGAAAGAAGACATTAAGGAAATCATCTTGGCTTTGCCTGCCACCATCGAAGGCGACACGACCAATTTCTACATTTTCAGGCAATTGAAGGACTTTGAAGGCAAGATTTCCGTCATTTCCAAAGGCATTGCAGTGGGCGATGCCTTGGAATACGTCGACGAAGTGACCTTAGGACGGTCAATACAGAATAGGATTCCGTTTAATCAGAAATGACAAAAAACCATGCAGACGCATGCGATGCGTCCCTACATGGTTCCATCAAACAATTCCAGCTGGTTCTCCGTCAGAAACATTTCTTGCGGCACCTCGTATTCGTAGGCGGTGATGAAACGCGCTATATTCTTCTTAATCAACTTGATGGGAGTCGTTTTTCGGGCTTTGCAATAATTGCGCAGCGAACGGTATTGTCCAGCCGACAGCTTGAAGGTGATCGCGTGGTAGTGGTAATTGCGACGTTTCCGTTTCTTGTTTTGTCCCATAACACCTTGATTTGATGGCACGAAATAACAAAATTTCGGCGGAAAAAACAAATAATCGCATTTTTTTCTACCTTTGCCAACCCAAAATCGAATAGAAATGAAAATCGCCGTCATAGGAGAATCCAACATCGACATTGCCGTGAAGCCACATGGCGAGCCGCGACAAGGTGGCTGCACGCCTGCCGACATTCGTTTCCATCATGGCGGCGTGGCTCGCAACATTGCGCACAATCTTGCCATGCTGGGGCATGAGGTGCAATTGGTCTCGGTTTTCGGGGACGACCGTTTTGCCGAGCAAATGATGGCGGAATGTGAACAAATAGGCATCGACCTTTCGCTATCCACGCAGTACGAAAACATGAAAAGCCCTGTTTTTTTGAGTTTCAACGACGAAATAGGCAACATGCAATCCGCTGTTTCCGACATTGAACTCAACAGCTTTATGGACTTGGACTGGCTCATGAAGCGAATTGATGCCATCAACCGCGCTGATTTGGTCGTTGCCGACACACTCTTGAGCGTCGAAGCCCTTACCTTCCTGATTGACCACTGCTTGGTTCCGCTCTACATCGACACCGTTTCACCCAACCGCGCCTTGCGTCTCGCCGAGGCCATGAAACAATCTTATAGGAAGTCGTTTTTCGCCTTGAAGTGCAACCTCGCCGAAGCCCAAGCTTTGACAGGCATTGCCGACGCCAGCGAGACAGCAAGCCTGTTGGTCGACAAAGGCATTGAAAACGTTTATCTCACTTTGGGCGAAGAGGGTGTCATCCATTGTTCACGCAAACGATTCCAACATTTCCCTGCAATAGAAGTCGAGGCCGTCAATGTGACAGGCTCGGGTGATGCCTTTTTTGCAGGTGTTATTCATGCCAACGCCACTAGAACCAACGATGAAACAGCTGTTGCCTACGGCCTGAAAGCCGCCACACATAACGTAAAAAGCGAAGCACCGGTCAACCCGACGCTTCGCCTTTCCGTTTTCGATGATTGATTTCGCTTAGAAGCTGAAACCGATGCGACCCATGATCATCACGGGATGAACCGTACCATACTCAACGAGAGTGGGGCCAGTGGTATTGGTAACGTTGTCGTTAAGGGTTTTCGTCTTGATAGTCTGGTCGCCCTTGACGGCAGCCTTGCCGAGATCATAGAAGCTGACGCCAACCACAAGGTTCTTGGCCACTTCGATGCCAGCGCCCACCTGATAAGCGAAGCTGAACGCATTGTCATACTTCTGGGTGGTGGTCACCTGTGACTCGACACCAAGAACAGTGCTTTTACCAACCGTTTCCATAGCAGTGATGAAACGAAGGTTGCCACCGGCACCAGCCTCAACATAGAGACCCAAATTGGGATTGAAGTGATAGATGTAGTTCAAGCCGAGCATAGCAGGCACGTTGATGTACTTGGGGGTGGAATTGTAAGAGAAGCTACCGCCCAACCATTGGTTGCCCGCTTGGCTTTCGTTGTTGCGATAAGCGGTCTTCAGGTCTGCGTTGGGGCCATTGTAGATACCATCGACAGAGAGCATCACGCCGAGACCCTTGACACCGACATTGAAATACCACTTGAGGCCGACATTGAAGCCAATGCCTGCACCGCCATCGTCGTCATCCAGATCATGCGAAGTCAACGCGAAGTCGTCAAATCCATCAAAATCGGCATAGTCCTTCAGCGGGAAAGCACCACTGAGGAACATGGCACCACGAGTTTGGGCCATTGCCTGACCGCCCATAATCATCAATGCGGCCAAAGCGAAAACTTTTACTAATTTCTTCATTTTTAGATAATTTTTAGGTTAGATTTTCCGTTTGATTTAAAACGCGGCAAAATTACGAAAACTTTCGTACTTTTGCGTTCCAATTCTAAAAATATGCTCCAAAGTCTAAAACAGTTCAAAGAACGCCATCCTTTCACCTCGCTGATGTTGCTCGCTATCTTGGTGAGAATCATCGTAGTAGCCTTTGTTCCTGGCTTCGGTTCGCGTGGCGAGTTACAACATCCAACCCTTTTCATCGGTTTTTTGGACAAGATGAAAGACCTTTTCGGCATCGGCGAGTCGCAAGGCGTGATGTTCGCAAGTCGCGCACTCTATGCCGCCGTGTCGCTGTTCACCGTTTCGATGATTTACCGCATCGTCGATCTCACCGCCGGCAAAACCAACGCCTGGCTGTTGGCACTCATCCCTACCTTCAGCATCATCATGCCCTCGTTCGGCATCATCGAAAATGCCAGCGCATTCTTGGGCTTGCCTTTGGTCCTTTATGGCTCCAATGTGGTGCTGCGTCAGGAGATTCTGCGCAAAAACAACCTCACCGAAAACGTACACCGCACCTCATTCTTTATTGCTGGCCTTATGCTCGGTTTGGGCATTTGTTTCTGGTACGAAAGCGTTTTCGTTGTTTTCAGTATCCTATTGATACTCTGTTTGAAACGCAACTTAAAGGGAGCATTGATGACATTGATTGGTGTTCTTGTTTCCATCATCGCCATTGGGCTGTTGCTGTTGGTTCTTAACGTCAACCCATTGAAATACATCGTATTATGACCAAAGAAGAAGCCCGTTTGCGCATCACCGCCCTCAGCGACGAATTGGAGCAGCACAACTATAATTATTATATCCTCGCCAAGCCGACCATCAGCGACTATGAGTTTGACATGAAACTCGAAGAGCTGGCGCGTTTGGAAAAGGAGTTTCCTGAATACCTCTCCCCTACGTCTCCCACGCAACGTGTAGGAGGCGGCATCACCAAGGAATTCAAGAGCGTAAAACACCGCTATCCGATGCTTTCATTGGCCAACAGCTACAGCCGCGAGGAGATTGCCGACTTTATCAACCGAATCAAAAAGACTGTCAATGAAGAAGTTGAGTTTTGCTGTGAGCTGAAGTTTGACGGACTCAGCATCAGCCTGCAATATGAACAAGGTGTGCTCGTCCGTGCCGTCACCCGTGGCGACGGCACCCAAGGCGACGACGTGACCACCAACGTGAAGACCATCCATGCCGTGCCACTCAAACTGCACGGTGATTTCCCCGACTTCTTCGAGATGCGCGGCGAAATCGTGATGCCTTTCGAGAGTTTCGACCGACTCAACGAAGCCCGTGCCGAGGCTGGAGACGACCTGTTTGCCAACCCACGCAATGCCGCTGCGGGAACGCTTAAATTGCAGGACAGCAAGGAAGTGGCGCGCCGCAAACTCGACAATTACTGCTATTACATGATGATGGACGGCCTCGAAGACCGCTACCAGACGCACTACCAAAGCCTGCAAGCCGCCCGCAAGTGGGGCTTCAACATCTCCAACTTCATGGCCCTTTGCAAGACCATCGACGAAATCTTTGAGTTCATCGACTATTGGGACGTGAAACGCCACGAACTGCCTTTTGCCATTGATGGCATTGTACTGAAAGTCAACAGCTATGCGCAGCAACAAGCCTTAGGCTTTACCGCCAAGTCGCCGAAATGGGCCATTGCCTACAAATTCAAGGCAGAGGAAGTGGAGACCGAACTGCAAAGCGTTGATTTCCAAGTGGGACGGCACGGAACAATAACGCCTGTGGCCAATCTTGTCCCCGTGCAATTGGCCGGCACCACCGTGAAACGCGCCACCTTGAACAATGAGGACTTCATCCGTCAGTTCGACTTGCACTATGGCGACACCGTCACCGTGGTGAAAGGCGGCGAAATCATCCCGAAAATCATCGGTGTCAACCTCGACAAACGTCAAGTTGGTGCGCAACCTGTGGAGTTCGTCAAGTCCTGCCCGATCTGCGGCACACCACTCGTCCAGAACGAAGGCGAAGCAGCTTGGTATTGCCCGAACAGTTCGGGCTGTTCGCCACAAATCCGAGGCCGGATCGAGCACTTCATTGGTCGTAAGGCCATGAACATCGAGAGTCTTGGCGAAGGCAAGGTGGAACTGCTTTACGAAGTAGGTTTGGTTCGCAATGTCGCTGACTTGTATGACCTTACGTTTGAAAAACTCTATGGTTTGGAGAAGGTCATCACCATCGAGGACGAGTTTAGCCTTATGCCTGTGGCCACGCGCAAGGTCAGCTTCAAGGAAAAGACCGCACAGAATATCTTGGACGCTTTGGAGAAGTCGAAGTCGGTGCCGTTTGAGCGGGTTTTGTTTGCCTTGGGCATCAAGTTCGTGGGCGAATCGGTGGCCAAGGTCTTGGCCAAGGCCCTGAACGACATCGACCATGTCGTCAACGCCAGCGTGGAAGAAATGACCGAAATCAACGAGATTGGCGAAAAGATTGCCCTTTCGGTGCGTACCTTCTTCGACGACCCGAAAAATATCGAAATTGTTGAACGGCTGAAAGCCAAAGGCTTACAATTTGCCATGGCCGAACAAGCCGTTTCTGACAAGGAACAGGTGTTGGCCGGCAAGACTTTCGTCGTCAGTGGAGTGTTCCAACACTACAGCCGCGACGGCATCAAGGAAACCATCGAGGCATACGGCGGCAAGAACTCAGGCAGCATCTCCGGCAAGACCGACTACGTCCTCGCCGGCGACAAGATGGGTCCCGAGAAGCGCAAGAAGGCCGAATCATTGGGTGTTCCCATCATCACCGAGGCCGATTTCGAGGCGATGATTGGCTTTTCAAGGTCAGCGGAAGAAAATGGATTGCTGTTTTGAAAAAAACACTACATTTGCACTTCAATTTGAATCTCAAATTTTGAAATGCGAAGCATTCGACGAAGTCAATTTTAAATCTTTAAATCTTAAATACTTACGATAATGAGAATAGAAAAAATCATCGCCCGCGAAATCTTAGATTCGCGCGGCAACCCCACGGTGGAAGTGGATGTTATGCTTGAATGTGGCATTATGGGTCGCGCCTCGGTGCCTTCGGGTGCCTCGACTGGCGAGCACGAAGCCCTCGAACTTCGCGACGGCGACAAGAAGCGCTACGGCGGCAAGGGTACGCTGAAAGCTGTCGACAACGTCAACAAGATTATCGCCCCTGAAATCATCGGCATGTCGGCCCTCGACCAACGCGCCATCGACCACAAAATGCTCGCCTTGGACGGCACCAAGACCAAGTCGAAGCTCGGCGCCAACGCCATCCTTGGTGTTTCATTGGCCGTGGCAAAGGCTGCCGCCAACTACTTGGACATCCCGCTCTACCGCTATATCGGTGGCACCAACACCTACACGTTGCCCGTCCCGATGATGAACATCATCAACGGCGGCTCGCACAGTGATGCCCCCATCGCCTTCCAAGAGTTCATGATCCGTCCCGTGGGCGCTCCTTGCTTCCGCGAGGGTCTGCGCATGGG
>CAMKAR010000112.1 GCA_946410535.1 uncultured Bacteroidales bacterium | reverse complement strand
CTTCTGCCCCAGCCGTTACATGAAGAAGGAAGACGGCACCAACGCCAAGGTTGACGACACCTTAGAGTTCCGCGTGCTTGAGTTCAACAAGGACAGCAAGAAGATCATCCTCGCCCTGCCTAAGGTTGAGGAAGAGAAGGAAGCTCCTGCCAAGAGCGCAGAGGAAAAGGCTGCCGACAAGGCCGCCAAGCAAGCCAAGCGTACCGTGAAGCAAATCAATGACAACATTGAGCACAGCACCCTCGGCGACCTCGAAGTCCTGGCCGGTCTGAAGGAAAACCTTGAGAAGCAAGAGAAAGCCCAACAAGGCGAATAACTCAGTTCCTGATAAAAAAATCTCGCTTCCGAAAGGAGGCGAGATTTTTTTGTCGCTTCGCGTCATCGCGACATTATTTGTTCTTCACATAGTCATTCATTTTCGCCTTGCCCCAAACCACCTCCATGATTTGCAGCGACTCATGCACGTCCATGTTGCCTCGGGCTTCGAGGTTGCGCTGGATGAAGACGCAGTCGGTGAGCTCGGCGTTGTCGCACACGATGTCGCGGGCCAAGGCATCGCAGGTGGGCGCGCCGCAGATGCCACAGTCAGTCTGGGGCAGACGGGCACGGTATTCGTCGATTTTCTTCATCTTCTCCAAGGCCACGGCGATGTTGTCGTCCAAGACGAGCATCGAGCGGGGATGGATTTCGCCCACTTTCATGTTGCGCATCAGATAGTTGCGCTCTTCGCCAAGCTCATGGTCTTTGGTTTGCTCGCCCTTGCGCTCACGGTCGGCAATCTTGCGGGCGCGACCAAACACACGCTCACAGATGAGGAAACGGTTGTCGCAGGTCAAGATGCCGCCTGGACAGCTTTGGTCGCAGGCTCGCAACTCAAGGAAGTCGACATCCTCAATCTCTTCGTTCTCCACCTTTTCCAAGAACTCAATGACGTTGTGGATTTCGTCGATGGAGTAGGAGTGTTGGGCATCGCTGAGGCGGCGCTCGCCATTGGTCAGTGAGGTCAAGACACCATCGGCGGAAAGCTGAGAAACAGGAAGTTTCACCTCCTTGTAGCCCTTGCCTTGCTTCTTGATTTCATGGTAGACGCGATTATAGAGCGAATCCATGTTGATGACACCATCGACGAGCGACTTCTCTTCGCCCACGGGGTTTTTCACGGCGGCAATCTTGGCCGCACAAGGCGTGATATAGAAAATGCCGATTTGGTCGTCTTTCAGTGCCATGTCTTCCTTGATCTTGCGGCGGATGTACATCGCCGTGATGTCGATGGGTGCCCGCAAGGGAATGAGGTTTTCGGTCAAGCCGGGAAACTTCACCTGGATGAGGCGCACGATGGCCGGACAGAAGGTCGAGATGAGCGGCCTGATGTCGGGGTTTTCGGCGGCGTATTTCTTTTTTGCAGCCGTATAGATTGGTATGGACGACTCCGTCTCGATGACATGCGTAAATCCTAATTCCTTGAGAATGCCGTAGATGCGCGACACGGTGATGTCGTTCGGGAACTGTCCGAAGAAAACGGCAGGAATGAGTGCGACACGGACGGGATAGTTGAAGATGTCCTCGAAGTCGTCCTGCTCGATGTAGATGGCACGTGTAGGGCACACCTTGAAGCAGTTGCCGCAGTCGACGCAACGGTCGGGCATCAGGACGGCCTTGCCGTCGCGCACACGAAGGGCCTCCGTGGGACAAATCTTCATGCAATGCGAGCAGCCGATGCAGCTGTCTTCATCGATTTTCAGCGCGTGAAAGAAAGGAGTCTTTTCCATAGTTTTCAGTTGTTAGTTGTTCAGTTGCCAATTGTAGGGCTGTCACACTGTGGCAGCCGTTTTTTCGTTCGGGGATTGAAATCGCCCGATGAATTATGGTCGCCCTTTCAGGGCTTTAGGGTCACACGAAATTCACCTCCATCTCGACGGTGGTGCCCACGCCGACGGTGGATTGTACATTGAGTTTATCGACGTTCTTCCGTATGTTGGGCAGGCCCATGCCAGCGCCGAAGCCCATGTTACGCACCTCGGGCGAAGCGGTCGAGTTGCCTTCCTGCATGGCCCAGTCGATGTCGGGGATGCCAGGACCTTTGTCTTCCACCTTCAACACGATTTTGTCGGGCTCAATGTCGGCGTAGATGGTGCCGCCGTAGGCATGCGCAATGGCGTTGACCTCGGCCTCGTAGAGGGCGACGACCACCCGTTTCACGATTTGCGGGCTGACGTTGAGCTGCTTCAAGGTCTTCTTGATGGCGCTCGATGCGGCTCCAGCGTTCACAAAGTCCGCTTCATATACTTTATATTCCAAGTGCATGGCGTATCGTTTTGGTTAGACA
This sequence comes from uncultured Bacteroidales bacterium, assembly GCA_946410535.1. Next base: position 4,608 of record CAMKAR010000112.1, on the reverse strand, counting down.
TGTTAGAAAATGGGTTGCATCCCAGCCTTGAAGAGCAATCCGCAGGCCTTGAACATGGAGTAGTCGCTTTCCATGACCACCATGCCTTCGTCCTCGGCCTCTTCGATCATCTCTTCGGTGGCTTTTTTCTTCCTGACCAAGACGATGATGTCGAGGTTACCCATCTCACAGGTGCGGATGGTCTGCATGTTGCTGAGACCGGTCAGAATCACCGGGTTGTAATCGCCGAGGGTGAGCACGTCGCTCATCAGGTCGGAGGCAAAGGCGGTTTCGTGTTCTTCGTCAAGTCGGTCTTCGCCGCAACGCACCTTGGCGTTCAAGAGTTCAGAAATCTCTCTGAGTTTCATTTTGCTATGTTGAATTGTTGGTTGTTTAATCGTTGAACTGTTGTAGGTGTTTGACAGGCTCAACGACCTTGGCTTTTGCAGGTCCCTGAGTTTGTCGAAGAGCCGTTTTAATCATTATAATGTATCTCCTTCAAGTTCTCCTCGATCATCTCCTTCAGATACTTCATGATGTTGACGTCGTTCATCGGCATTCCGTCGAGGGCTTCCTTGATTTCGTCGGTGTCGAAGACGAACTCGCCGTCGTCGGTGATGTGCTTGTAGATGAAATGGATGTCCTCATGGGCCGAAAACAGCATCACTAACGAGCCGGCCAAGTCGCCCATGGGCGGACGGTCGATATGGTCGTGCTGGAACCAGAAGTTGAGCGTGGTGCCCTTGCCGACCTCGCTCTCGATCTTCATGCCGCCACCGGCGTTCTCGGTGTTCATCTTGATCAAAGGCAGGCCTAAACCAACCTTGCGCGTGGTGCGCGAGGTAGTCCAGGGGTCGGTCACGCGGGCCAGAAACTCAGGCGTCATGCCCTTGCCGTTGTCCTTGATGGTGAAGGCGTAGATGTTGTCTTTCAGGCTGTCGCGGATAGTCAGCTCCACGAGGGTCGAGTTGGCCGCCGTCGAGTTTTCCATCAGGTCGTAGACGTGTAGTGATAGCTCTTTCATCCGAATAAAAGTTGTAGTTTCTCTTTGGGTTCTGTGTCAATGTAGCGTCCGTCCTCGCCGTGGAGGGTCTTGCGGAACTCGTCGAAGGTCTTGTCGTACATGTGCAGCACACAATGCACCTCGCCGATGATGTGGAGGAAATGCGCGTCGCTGCTCTTGGTGAAGTTGAATTTCTTCAGGTAAGCGTATTTCTTCAGGAAATCCTCTTTCTTGACGTGTTTTGAAATCTCCAAGGCATCGGCCTTGAGGTCGGGCGGAATGAAGCCCAACTGGCTGATGAGGCTGCTCGCCGGCTTGTTGACGTGGGCCGGAACGAACAGCCCGCCGATTTCGTGCACCTTATTATATAGTTCGTCCAAATCCGCGTCAAGGGCCGACCACAGCAGCCATTCCTCGTCGCCAATCACTTCCTCGTTTTCATCCACAATCAGTTGGTAACCAAATTTTTCCTCGTCCAAAGGAATGTGGGGGAGGTGCGCATCAAGAAATTCCTGGAACTTGTCCAATTGCTCGTCGTTCTCGAAGTAGGCGAGGGCGTGGGCTTCCTCCTGCGTGGTGATTTCGACACCACCGATGACGAGGATGCCGTTTTCGCGCCCGATTTTTTGTGTCACCTTCACCTGTCGCGTCGTGTTGTGGTCGCAGATGGCGATGACGTCTAAGTGGAGTTTTTTGGCCTGCTCGATGATGGCGGAGGGACTCATATAGAGGTCGCCGCACGGCGAAAGCACCGTGTGGAGATGGAGATCGGCTCTATATGCGTTTAATTCCATGGCATTTTTATCACAAAAACCGACAAAACCATCAAAACATCCTTGTGTGTTTGGGGAAAGCTGCCAACCGGCGGCTTTCCGACGGCGACGCGGTTGCGTAGCCGTCCTACTTTTACAAATGGTTTTGCTCGTTTTGCAAGTTTTGTGACATTATTCGTGTAACAAATTATAAACCAGTCCCGCTATCTCATACGTCGGCAGTGAGGTCTGCAAGATGGGCAAATCATCATCATTGCTTTGTTCGATGGTCTCATCGTTGGGCACGAGGTTCTTCACTAAGATGATGCAGGCCAATTCCTTCAGCGAGGCCACGGCCATCACGTTCTTGTGGGTCTGGAGCGTGATCCAGATGTTGCCTTCCATGGCGTTGCCCATCACGTCGCTCAACAGGTCGCTGATGTAGCAGCCATCTATCTCTCTGTCAAGGCCTTTCTCGCCCGAGAGGACCTTCAGGTTCAGTTTTTCGACTAATTCTTTGACTTTCATTTCGTATGTTTTTGAAATCTTATTTTTCGTGAATTATGGACTGCAAATGTAGGAAATATTTCCAAACAAAAAGAAAATCGCACTCCGAAAAGTGCGATTTGTTCTTGAAACCGTGTCGTGAAACTATTACGGCACAAATTCAAACTCAATGCCTACGTTCCACGGCAATGGGTTGTTGGCCTTCGTACCGATCAAGACATCGTCCTTGGTGATGACGGGCGAGAGGCGGTAGCTACCGTAAATTCCGATGTTTAGCAAGTTGGCGATGCTGTAGCTGATGCGCGTGGTGGCACCGTATTCGAAGAGGTTCATGGCCTTGACACCGTTATACATGGTGTATTTCGTGCGGCACGTTTCTGGTGGAAGCGGTTGCCCCATATCGTCGGTGACGTAGGTCTTGTCCACCACTTTCACGCGGCGAATGGCGTTGATGCCGCCATAAACTCCTAAGTCCCAATTGATGCCCCATAAACGAATGACGACTCTTTGCATCAGTTCGCCACGAATTTGCATGTTGCGCATGATGGTTTGGTCGTGGAAGGGATGGATGTCGCTGTCTTTGTCAAGATGGACATAACGGTTCCAATCCAAGCCGAGACCCATACCTATTTTATATGTCTTGCCGTAGAACCAGCGGCGACCGAAGGCGAAATGACGGTTGAAGCCGTTCCAAGTGGCGTTGCCAATGTTGTAGTCATATTGGAAGAATGTCGACTTTTGCCAACCTTCTTCCTTGATTGTTCGGAAAGTGCCGTCTTGTCCTCCAATGCGGTGCGAGTTGGCATACACGGTGATGTCGCCGCCATGGCCAGAGATGGGGCAGGAATCGTAGAAGCCGTTGTAGCTGACATTCAGCTTCTTGCCTTGACCAAAGTCCTTGTTAAACAACTTGACACCTGTCGAGTCGGGGCGCGCCATATAATATCCCAAAAGCACGCCGTCTTCACCTTCCACGTTAAAGAAAACTTCTCGACCTTTGACAATGTTTGAAAACATGATTTTCACGCCGTCCTTTTCCTGAACGAGGTTGAAAGAACGCTCGGCGGGTTTCAGGTCGCCAGTGAAATAGGCGGCTTGCGGCACACCGTAGCCAAAGGCATAGTCGAAATAGGGGTAGAGGTCGGCGGATTTCTCGATTTCGGCCTTCATCTCAAGGGCTGTCTTGTCGCACATGGTCTGCCAGGCGCAGGCGCAGAAACCGGCGGTCAGTGGGCTGGAGAACGAAGTACCGTAAGCATCGGTGAATCCACCGCTCGGGTTGGCCACAGCTGCATGACCGAAGGCCACCACATTGGGCTTGCGACGTTTGTCGGCACTGGGGCCATAGGAGCTGAACGAGATGTGGCGATACTTCTCCAAATCGTCCTCGATGCCTCCCACGCAGAGCACGTTCTCGGCATCGGCAGGCGTGATGATGGTCATCCAACGGCTGTCATCGCCTTCGTTGCCGGCAGAGTTGCACACCAGAATTCCCTTTTCGACGGCCTTGTTGGCGGCTTTGGCCACATACGAAGTGCCGTCCATGTCTTTTGTCCAGTGGCGGTCTTTGCCATAGCCCAGCGAGCTGTTGATGATATTGGCACCGTTTTTGTCGGCCCATTCGGCGCCTTGCGCCCACCACACCTCTTCTTTAAAGGGTTCGGGTTCGATTTCGGTTCGGGCCAGAAGGAACTCGGCACCTGTGGCCAAGCCCATCATCTGTCCGTCCTCGTTGATACCCGCAATGCAGCTCAGCACCATCGTGCCGTGGGTGTTCCAGCCATAGACGTTTTCCTTGCGGTTGGGGAAGTTGTAGGTCTTGATAATCTGGTGGTTGTCGCGCAAATGCTTGAAAGCGGGGTGTGTGTCCACTTTCGGGAAGCCGCCATCCATCACGCAGATGCGCATTCCCTTGCCGTTGATGCCTTTGTCGACGAAATGTTGTCCGCCGAAGCGTTTCAGTTGGTCGGTCAACACGTCTTTTGTCGCCTCGTCGTCGTCATTGCGAGCGCAGCGAAGCAATCCAGAATCATCAACCGTGGATGACGCAAGCGTCGCATCGGAAACAATTTCCTGCACACGTTCCACGAAGGGCAGTTGGGCAATGCGGTTGGCATTGTCGTCGGTAGCCATGATGCCCACGGCATTGAGCCAGCGCGATTCGCCGAAAACCTCTGAGGAATAGCCGTTTACCACATTCACATACGAGTCGTTCAGCGGGTAGTTGCTGATGTCGTAAAGGTCGGCACCGCATTGCCGGTAACGTTCGATGGCTTTCGCGTCGAAGTAGGAGTAAGGGTCGAATTGGGTGTCGTTTTTGTCGGTGAAGAACACCCAGAAGCACTTTTCTTGGGCCATTGCCATGCC
>CAMKAR010000111.1 GCA_946410535.1 uncultured Bacteroidales bacterium | reverse complement strand
TCTTCATGACGCAGACCCTGCCCATCACCGTGAAGGCCGAGACCGAGAAGACCTTTGCCCTCGATACCCTAATGACAGCGGGCGAGCGTGAGCGCACCCACAGCATAACCTTGAATTTCAGCACCAACCCCGTTTGGTATGCCGTGCAAGCCCTGCCTCACCTCGACGGCATCAATATGTATTGCGCCGAAAACGCGTTCTATGTGTTCTATGCCAACACCTTGTCGGCCTACATCTCCGACCACATCCCGCAGCTGATGGCCTATATCCGCAAGTGGAAGGTGGAGTCGCCCGATGCTCTGCAATCCAAATTGGAGCAAGACCCCGAGCTGAAGGCCATCGTGCTGAAAGAAACGCCGTGGGTGCTGCAAGCCAAAAACGTGCAGGAGCAACGCTCGCAACTTGCCATGTTGTTTGATGCTTTGCGCCTGCCTTTGCAGCAGTCCAAAGCCTTGAAGGTGATGGCCAAAAACCAGAAGGATTCGGGCGGCTGGTCGTGGATGGAGGGCATGCCCGAGAGCCGCTTCATCACAACGCAAATCCTGACGGGATTGGGCAAGCTGGAGAAGATGGGGGCTCTGGGTTCATTGAATAGGGCGAACAACGACAAAGTGGACGAAATCGTCAAAAAAGCATGTAAGTTTGTGCAAAAAGATCTTAGCGACTACTATCGTTTGGCTGAGACCAAAGACCAATCGAATTTCATGTTTGTCAACGAATTGTACGCCTTGAGTTTCTTCAAACCGACCAACTCCGATGCGGCTTTTTTGGAAGCAAAGCGGTATTACCTCAAGTATTTGGAGGAACATTGGATCGACTACAACAATAGCATGAAGGCAAAAATTGCCCTGACGCTCCACCGAAACGGAAAGGAAAACGTGGCCAAGAAAATCATGCAATCACTCAAGGAATGTGCCCAAACGGGCGAACATATTGGGATGTATTGGCCGAAACGTTATTTCACGTTTGAGTCGGATGTGGCTACCCATGCCAACATTATGGCCGCCTTTGCCGAAATCGCCCCTGACGATGCCTTGCTCGACCAAATGCGCGTGTGGCTGCTGTCGAAGCGCCGTTTCGACAGATGGCCCAGCTCAGCTTCCACCCTTGATGCCACCCATGCCCTGCTGATGCGTGGCAGCGACTGGTTTGCCGAGGGCAAGGAAGTGACGCTGCGTTTCGGCAACACACCTATTAATACTGAAGGTGGCGTGGCCGGCACAGGCTTCATCCAACGCCGCTGGAACGCCGATGAAGTGACCCAAGACATGCGCCAACTCACCGTCAACAACCCGACCAACCACTTGGTGTGGGGCGGCTTGTTCCGCCAGTATTTCGTCCCGATCGACGAAGTGAAACAGAGCGAGTCGGGCTTCACCATCAAGCGCGAGCTGTTTGTGGAGACGGTGGATGAAAAAGGCAAGAAACTGGTACCTATTGGGACGGCGTTTCGACAAGCTCAACGACCTGAGGTCCCTGAGCCTGTCGAAGGGCCGACCTTAAAAGTAGGTGATAGAATCACGGTCAAACTCACCTTCACCAACGAGCAAGACATGAGCTATGTCTTCGTAAAAGACCTCCGTGCCGCTGGCTTCGAGCCGATGGAGCAAATCTCGCACTACGAGTACAACGACCGCATGAGCTACTACCAAAGCAACACCGACACCGACATGGAGTTCTTCATCGAGCGTCTGCCCAAGGGCACGCACCAGCTGGAGTACAGCATGTTCGTGACCAAGGAAGGCCACTTGAACAACGGCTACGCCCTGATCCAGTGCCAGTATGCGCCCGAGTTCAGCGCGTATTCCGATGGGATGCGTGTAATCGTTGGTGAATGAAAGTAGGGCTGTCGTACCATGGCAGCCGTTTGATAATTAATTAAGATGTCAAGTTACGGGGATTTATACGGTAAAAAATGCCGTATATTTCCCCGTAACTCTTTTTTTTATTGCGTTATGGGGTGCTATACGGTATTTTTTTCTATTTTTGCACCCATAAACACCAATTTTCTACATCATGTTGATTGGAAGAAAAAAAGAGCAGATGGTCCTGCGTGGACTTTTGGAGAAAAAAGAGTCGCAGTTTTGTGCGGTCTATGGCCGCCGTCGCGTGGGCAAGACCTACCTTATTCGTGAGACCTTCAACTATCAATTCGCATTCCAGCATACGGGTTTCGCCAAGGCTCCTTTGGCGAAGCAGTTGGCTGGTTTCCGCGACTCGTTGCAACGGGCCAGCGGTCGGCGTTTCAAGTTGCCCCGCTCGTGGATGGAGGCTTTCGGGATGTTGGAGGAGGTGCTTTCGGAAAAAACGGAGCGTAAAAAGGTGGTCTTCATCGATGAATTGTCGTGGATGGACACACCGCGTTCCAATTTTGTTAGCGCATTGGAACATTTTTGGAACAGTTGGGCCACTGCTCGCCGCGAGAAGGACATCGTACTTATCGTTTGCGGCAGCAGCAGTTCGTGGATTGCGAAGAAGATTTTCCGCAACCGTGGCGGACTGCACAACCGCTTGACGGAACAGATACATCTTGCGCCTTTTTGTCTCGCCGAATGTGAGCGTTATGCCCAGGTGGCCGGACTCAACATGTCGCGCCAGGAAATCACGGAGGCCTATATGGTGCTTGGTGGCGTACCTTATTATTGGAGCTTGCTTGAACGTCAGTATAGCCTTGCGCAGAACATAGGTCGGTTGTTTTTCGGCAGCGACGGCAAACTGAAGAACGAATTCGAAGACTTGTACGCCTCGTTGTTCGACAATGCGGAGCCGTATCTTTCCATCGTCGAGACCTTGGGCAAGAAGAAAGTCGGGATGACGCGCATCGAGTTGGAGAACGCACTTGGTGAAAAAAGCAGTGGCACCTTCACCAAACGCCTCAACGACCTCGAATTGAGCGGTTTTATCCGTAGTTATGCCTGCATCGGGAAACGTGAACGCGGCACGCTCTACCAGCTGACCGATCCTTTCACCTTGTTCTATTTCAGTTTCATGAAGGGCAATGTGGGCACGGATAAGGATTATTGGTCGTCTATTTTGGAGTCGCAACGGCACAGCACTTGGGCGGGCTTGGCTTTCGAGCGGGTCTGCCTTTGGCATGTGCCGCAAATCAAGCAGGCCTTGGGCATTGCTGGCGTGACGAGCCGTGTGTATTCGTGGACGTACCGACCTAAGAACCAACAAAATGAAACCGATGAAAAAGAGGAGGGTGCGCAAATCGACCTGTTGATTGACCGCAACGACAAGGTCATCAACCTATGCGAAATGAAATACGCTGAATCTGATTTTTTGATGTCGGCCACCGAAGAAAAGCGAATCCGCCATCGCAGAAGCAAGTTCGTTGAAGTCACCAACACACGGAAGGCGGTTCACATTACCTTGGTGACCACCTACGGCTTGAAACGCACCTCCCATGCAGGCATCGTCCAGCAAGTGGTGACTTTGGATGACTTGTTCAAGGAATAATTCTAATAAAAAAACTACTTACGGGGATTTATACTGTAAAAAATGCCGTATATTTCCCCATAACTCATTTTTTTATTGCGTTATGGGGAGCTATACGGTATTTTTTCAGTTTTTCACTACTTTTACTGTCTGTTCCCAACCGTCGCTATGCCTGATGCGAAGCAGGTAGAAGCCTTTCCCCATATCAGCTAACGGCATTTCAAACTGCTGGTGCCCAGTGCTGTACCAATTTGTCTGGATAGCTGTAAGCTGTCCTTGCAGCGAGTACAATTCAAATCGGATTTCGCCGTCGGTGGGGTTGAAGAAACTTACCTTGACATAATCTGTGGCTGGGTTGGGTGCCACGGTGGCTTGCAGGCCTTGCGTCTCGTTGTCTTCAATGCCCAAATGGGCATCTACGGCGATTTTTATCGTCACGGGGAGGTGGTCGGAACCGTCGAAGAGGGCCTCGGCGACTTCGGCAGGCACAGCCGTGTTGGTGCCTTGGTCGATGCTTTGGTTGAAATGGCGTCCGTCGTTGCCCACGGCATGGTAGGAGTTGCGCACATACCGAAGGTGGTTGTAGCCGAAGCCGATCCAGTCGTTCATCAGGATGAAGTCGAAGCGGTCGTCAAGACCTCCGGAAGAAAAACATTCGTTGGAATAGCTGCGCGTCGATTGGGTGTGGAACGCGGCAAACTGGCTGTTGTTGCTCCATTCGCCCACGCTTTCAACTCCCGCTGGGTCCATGAAGCACACCTGGTTGCTGCCGTAGGGATGGGTGAGCAGTCGGTAGCCGCTCTCGTTTGAGCCATACATGTTGAAGTCGCCCATAATCAGCACGTTGTCAGATGGATAGTTTTGGTTGACATAATCCATGGCCATCTGCATCAAGGCGCGTCGCTGGCTCTCGTAGCCTTGTCCCGCCTTGGGGTGGGCCACGATGCAAACCAGCTTGATGGTGTCGCCAGCGGCAAGGCTTGGCGTCTTCATGTAAAGCTCGTAGATGTTGGTGTCGCGCGGCAGTGTTTGCAAAGCCACGTGTTTCTTCAGGCCCATCTTGCGCGAGTCGTAGAAGATATGGTTGATGATGTTGCTGCCGGCGTGATTAATAATGTTGTCCGTCTGCCAATAAGTCGCGCCATTGATATTCAGATTGTGGCGAACGAAATCGGTTTGAAGGGCTTGCGTGGCGCCAAACTCGCACACGGTGAAGATGTCGGGTTTCACGTAGTTGACGAGGGTGCGGATGCATTCGTCCTTGCGCTGCGTGTTGTTGTTGGTCTCGTAGCAGTCGGCGAAACCGCTTTGGTAGTTGCCGTAATACAGTAGGTTGTACTGCATCACGGTGATGGTGTCTTGTGCCTTTGCAAAAACCGGGAAAGCGAGCAATAATAAAAGGAGAAGTCTGTGCCTCATCGAAATTGGGTTTTAGGCCACAAAAATAGAAAATTTGGCGCGATATTTGTCGGTTTGCCGTCCCTGATGACAATTTTTAGTATTTTTGCCACGATTATCGCTATGGAAAAAAGAACCCGAATCGGATTTTTGGCCTTGATGGCTGCGGTCGTGCTGGCTATGGCCTCGTGCCACAAGACCATCGACGACCCCGATAATCCCATCGTAGGTCATTGGGGCTGTGAGAAATACGTCAGCCATCGCATCGATACCGCCAATGGCATCAACCGTTGGGATACGTTGTACTATGACGTGGGGCCGGGCCTTGGCTACGAAGTGTATTTCTATGCCGACGGCTCAGGACGGCTCTTGCTGAACGACAGTCCGGCCTTGATCAAGAAGTTCGACTGCGACTATACCTACGACAGCCTGAATCAGGTGCTTACGATTTACAACACCTCGTGGATCATTTCCATCTTTTCTGACGCCACCAGCGCCGATATGGCCATCGAGGAGCTGACCGACAGCACCATCAGGGCATCGTGGACCAACCATTTCTCCGAACCCATCCCGTTTTTCGAGCGGTTTTATATGAAACGAATTGAATGACAATAAAATAAGACAAAAATGAAAAAAGTATCGTTATTTGCTACTTTGGCCATTGTGGCCTTGATGTTTACCTCATGCGGAAAAGACAACTACAAGAGTTTCGTCGGCACTTGGGGCGTGGAAAAGATTATTTACGAGAATTATAACACTGACTATGCGGGCAATCCCATCGCTGGCTCTATGGAGACGCAGACCTTCGAGTATGACCCCGAGGACATCGGGAACGGCATCCAGTTGGTTTTCAGGGACAACAAGACGGGCGAAATGCGCGACAACGATGTTGACACGATTTGGCTCGACTCCGTGAACTATGTCTACAACCCCGACACGACCTTGGTGACGAGGTTCACGTTCTCCTACGATGAGAGCGAATCCATTCTCTACATGAACTTGACGGAATCGGCTCGTACCTACATGATGAAGATTTCGGACCTGACCGACAATTCCTTCACGTATCAGAACAACTATTTCATCGCCGAAGACAACAGGACCTATTTTGAAACGGCCTATATGAAACGCCTCACCAATACCGCTTCGAAGTCCGTCAGAGGCTCGAAGAACACGAAGTGCCATCCGCGCCTCGAAGGTTCGTTATTTGGCAGCAGATAATCTTGGAATGCTGAATGTGGAATGCTGAATGCGGAATGGGCCTGTTTGACGGTTTCATTCCGCATTCCGCATTTATAATTCATCATTCAACAAACAGCATCAAGCCTTTCAGATAAGCTCCTTCGGGGTGGAAGATGTTGATGGGATGGTCGGCGGGCTGCGAAAGCTGGTCGACAATCCTTACGTTGCGTTTGGCTTCGATTGCGGCGGCGGTGACAATGCCTTGGAACGTGGCTTTGTCGACGGCCTGCGAGCAGCTGAAGGTGAACAGCAGTCCGCCCTTGGCGATGCGCTTGATGGCCTCCGCGTTGATAAACTTGTAGCCACCCAAGCCACGATGCCGGTCGTGGTGTCGCTTGGCAAACGCCGGCGGGTCGAGGATGATGAGGTCGAAGGCACCTTCGCGCATCTCCTGCACATAGTCTTTCATATCCGCCACATAGCACGGATTCTCCTCTTTCGAATAGCCGTTCAGCTCCAGGTTGGCCTCGGCAGCGGCGATGGCTTTCTTCGAGGCATCGACGGTGATGGCGCGGCGAGCCCCGCCTTTCAGTGCCGTCACGGAGAAACCGCCCGTATAGCCAAAGGCGTTGAGCACGGTCTTGCCTTGCGCGAAACGGCGCACCAGCTCGCGGTTCTCGCGTTGGTCAAGGAAGAAGCCCGTCTTTTGGCCTTCTTCCCAGTTGGGATGGAACTTGCTGTCGTTTTCGAGGATCACTTCGTTGAGACGCTCGCCAAGGAGGTAGCCGTCGGCGATGATGGCGTCTTCCTTGCCCATGCGTTGCATGGCCTCGGCGCTTTTGTTGTAGACGGCCTGCACGCCAAGGTCGGGCATGAGCTTGAGTGCGCGGACGATTTCGCCCAAGTGGAGCGCCATGCCTTCGGTTTGGGCTTGCACCACGGCGGTGTGGCCGTAAACGTCGACGA
>CAMKAR010000110.1 GCA_946410535.1 uncultured Bacteroidales bacterium | reverse complement strand
CGACCGCGAGGAAGTGAAGAACCTGATGCTCACCCCCGTCAACAGCGAAATCACCCCGAGAGAGCCTTACAACGGCTACTTGGTCTACCAAGGTGGCGTGCCCGAGGTGGAAGACTTTGTGCGGAGAGTGCATAAGTGATGCAGAATGATGAATTAAGAACTAGGAATGCGGAATGCTTTGGTGTTCCGCATTTTTTGTAATTTTGTTGCCGCAAACAAGCACATTATGCTCTTCAACTCCATCCAGTTCGCCGTCTTTTTGCCGATAGTGTTTTTGCTCTATTGGTTCGTCTTCGACCGCTTCATCTCCAAGTCGAAGCACCAACTAAGGTTGCAGAACGCCTTCGTGGTGGTGGCAAGCTATGTGTTCTACGGCTGGTGGGACTGGCGGTTTTTGCTCCTCATCGCCTTCACGTCCTTCTGCTCGTGGGGCAGCGGGATGCTGATGCAAAGGGTTGCAACCCAATCCGTTACGATTTCAATGGAGGGAAGGTGTAAAGATGTTGATTATCAGTTAGTTAGAAAAAGACAAAAATGGATAGCCACGGCCAATATCGTCTTGAACCTGTTGATTCTAGCCGTCTTCAAGTATTACGACTTCTTCGTCACTGAGTTCGCGCATCTGTTCCACGTTTCCACGGAGGGCTTGCTGCTCAAGGTGATACTTCCCGTCGGCATCTCGTTCTACACGTTCCAGGCGCTTTCCTATTCCATCGATGTCTATCGCGGCAAGATTGAACCGACCAAGGACATCGTTGCCTTCTACGCCTTCATCTCGTTCTTTCCGCAACTTGTGGCAGGCCCCATCGAGAGGGCGACAAATTTGCTTCCGCAATTCCTGAAGAAACGCGAGTTTGATTACGACACTGCTGTCGACGGGATGCGTCAGATCCTTTGGGGCTTGTTCAAAAAACTATTGGTTGCCAATAATTGTGTCGCAGCAGTGGATTCCAGATTTTATCTGTTTAGCCGTGTTGACATGCCTGGCAGCGAACTGCTTCTTGCGGCTCTTTTGTTTTCGTTCCAGATTTATGCTGATTTCTCAGGCTATTCCGACATCGCGATTGGAACTGGCAAACTATTTGGCATCAAATTGAAGAGGAACTTTAACAATCCTTATTTCAGCCACAACATTCGGGAGTTTTGGAGAAACTGGCACATTTCATTGATGAGTTGGTTTCGCGACTACGTTTATATCCCCTTGGGTGGCAACCGAAAGGGTAAGCTTAAAACGGCTGTTAATGTACTAGTGGTTTTTCTGCTAAGCGGATTATGGCATGGTGCCAATTGGACTTATTTGGTTTGGGGATGCTATCATGCAATGCTGTTTTTACCGTTTGTGTTTATAGGTAAGCCTCAAGAACTAACAGGCCATGTGGTTGAGAAAGGTTTGCTCCCTACGTGCAAAGAAATTGGGAAAATGGGGTTTACTTTCTGCTTGGTGACACTTGGTTGGATTGTCTTCCGATCGGAAAGCATGACAGCTTTTGTGAACTTTTGCCATAGGATGTGCCAATTAGGGGCGTTACATGCATTTTACAGGTTTTTCATACAATCAGACATATGGCCAATAACAATCTTTATATTAATCATGATTGTTGTGGAATGGATACAACGCAACAATGCTCATGGTTTGGAGATAAGCCGACTGAAACCTTGGCTCAGATGGACGACATATTTTGCCTTGGTAATGTTAATTTACGCGTTCACTGACAACGAAATTAGTTCCTTCATTTATTTTCAATTCTGATCCAAGATGATGAAAAAGTTTTTGCAACAAGTATTGTTGTTCTGGGCTATAATATGCATCGTACATATCATACCATGTATTGTTTTTGAGAACAAGGCGAAGAGCAGCACCGACAAAGTTCCTTATGCCAAAATAAACGAAGTCATCAAAATGGCTGATGTCGATGCCGATTTGGTTGTGCTTGGCAATTCAAGGGCTGAAGGCGGTTACGATACGGCTTTGATGAATGGCATGAGTGGGTTGAAATGCTTGAACCTCGGAAACAGCGGTTATTCTTTTGACTATTCGTATCATATTATGTACGAGAATTATATCAAGCATAACAAAAAGCCGAAATACATCATAGTGGAAGTCGGACCTTGGTGTTTTTTCGACCAAATAGGCCCCATCTATACCATTCAAATGCTTCCTTACATTAATAGGCCAGAATTCAAGTTTTACATAGATTTATGCCCTCAGTTATCAATGGTCGATAAAATGTTGTTGTTCAGATATGTCGGGAAGCAGCGGAAAGTCATGGAAGAAATTGTTTATCTGAGACGGCCTCTCGACCAGAAAAAAGAAACAAAGACATCTTGGTGCAAGGATTATTTTGGGAAACCCCAACGATTGGAGCACAGAAAAAGTACTATTGAGTTGTTTGCAAGCTTTCTCAACGAGAGCAAAGCTCAAGGCATTGATGTAATATTGGTTTGTTCACCTTTGCATGTTGACGACGGATTGCGGTATTTCAACATGGATGGGTTTTGGAACATTGTAAGGTATTGTAATATGGGAAAAGGCTTTCCAATGGTGACCTATCAAGATTATTTTGGCAACGATACCACCTTGTTTTCTGACCCCGCGCATCTTAACGATGCGGGGAAGCGTTTGTTTACGGCCAAGCTGATGCACGATTTGGACTCTGTGGGTATCATACCGAGCCATCACTGAGGGAATCCCTTTTTTCACCAGATTTCCTCACTTTCCAAAAACCACCACCACGTTTATATCTCGCCCATTTCGATAAAATTGCACAAAAAGGGCGATTTATAATTTTATATTTCGCCCATTTCGATAAAAAACGTACCTTTGCGGCGGATTATAATCATTTATTATGGCACAAATTATCGGAAGGAAAAAGGAAATTGAAATGCTTAACAGGCTGTATAACAGCAATAAGGCGCAGTTTGTTGCCGTCTATGGCAGGCGGCGCGTGGGAAAAACCTATCTCGTCAATCAGGTGTTTAAGGATAGGATGGCCTTTCATCATACTGGGCTTTCACCATTCGACGACGGCCAAAAGATGACAATGCCTGCCCAGTTGCAGGCGTTCCACTACTCGCTGCTGCGCAGTGGCTTGGACGAAACAGTGCCTTGTCCCAAGTCGTGGCTCGAAGCGTTTTTCCAGCTCGAGAAATTGCTCACCAAACTCGACAACGGAGGCCGTCAGGTGGTGTTCATTGACGAACTTTCGTGGATGGACACGCCTCGGAGCGGTTTCCTTACGGCCTTGGAGAGTTTCTGGAACGGCTGGGCTTCGGCACGCGACAACATTTTCCTCGTCGTTTGCGGTTCGTCCACCACTTGGATGCTGAGCAACTTGGTCAACAATTACGGGGGCTTGTATGGCCGCCTGACCTGCAAAATCAAGCTGTCGCCGTTCACCTTGAAAGAGTGCGATGATTTTCTCAAATCAAACGGCATTGTTTTGAGCCAATACGATGTGGTTCAAGCATATATGGCCTTTGGAGGCATCCCGTATTATCTTGGTTATTTCGAACCCGGTTTGAGCCTTGCACAAGATGTCGACAAACTCCTTTTTGGAAAAGATGCACCTTTGCCAAAAGAATACGACCGTCTTTTCCGGTCGCTTTTCGTGCATTGGGAGGAGCACCAGAAAATCGTCAATCTGTTGGCTACGAGGCATTACGGATTTACGCGCGACGAGATCTCCACAAAAGGCGGCATCTCAAAAGGCGGAGGATTGTCGTCAATGCTCAAAGCCTTGGTCGACAGCGATTTCATCATCAGATACACGCCTCTCGCCAACGCAAGGAAGGAGGACTATTACCGCCTTTGCGACCCGTTTTGCGCATTTTATTTGAGGTTTGTGGAGGGCAGTCGCAACACCGACCCGATGTTTTGGCAAAACAGCCAGAACCTGCCGCCGATTGTGGCTTGGCGAGGCTTCGCTTTCGAGCAGGTGTGTTTCAACCATCTTTCGCAAATCAAGGCGGCATTGGGCGTTTCTGGCGTGGTGTCGAAGGAGTCGGCTTTGTTGGTGCGAGGCGACAAAGACAGCCAAGGCGGACAAATAGACCTGCTCATCGACCGTGCCGACAATGTGTTGAACCTGTGTGAGATGAAATTCTATAAAAAACCATATTCCGTTTCTCAGCAAGACCGGTTTGAATTTGAAGACCGTATCGACCTGCTTGCCCAAATCACGAAATCGAAAAAGAACATCCATTTCACCTTGGTGACGACGTTTGGCTTGAAGCACAGCGAACACTCCGGCGTGGTGCAAAAGGTGGTGACTTTGGAGGATTTGTTTAGATACTGAGGAAATCTCGTTTTTTTCGATAGATTTCCTCACTTTCCAAGTTTATACGACTGCTCCTCCACCAGTTCGTAATTCGTGCTGCGGCCACCTTCTTCGGTTCGGCAAAGGATGCCTTTTTCGACCAAGTCTTGAATGTCGCGCAAGGCAGTGGCGGTCGAAGTCTTGGTCATTTTGGCCCACTTGCTAGTGTTGAGTTTGCCCTCGAAACCATCCCACAGTCGGTTGATGACCTTTATCTGCCTTTCGTTCAGGGCAACGTTGCCTTTTTCCTGCCAAAATATTGATTTCCTGATCACCCGATGGGTTTTCTCAATGGCGGTGTCGATGGCGGTTTCCAAAGTTTGCAGGAACCACAACAGCCAGCGTGTGATGTCCAGGCCGTGTTTCCCCATGTATTCCAATGTGTCGTAATAGTTCTTCCTGTCGCGCAGGATGGCCGCCGACATGCTGTAAAAACGTTGCGGCAAGCCATCGGCACGAGCCAGAAGCATATCGGTGATGGTGCGCGTCAGGCGACCATTTCCGTCGTCGAAAGGATGGATGTTGACAAACCAAAGATGTGCAACGGCAGCTTTCAAGACGGGGTCAATAACAGGCTCGCTGTTGAACCAATCCAAAAAAAGTTGCATTTGGTGGGGCACATCATCCGATGGTGGCGCTTCGTAATGGACTCTTTCCTTTCCCAAGGCTCCACTCACCACTTGCATCGGTTCGGGACCTTGCCGCCATGCCGCCACAGTGATGGGGAAGACACCGTTTTGTCCGTATGGAAACAATGCCGCATGCCACCCGAACAAACGCTGGTCGGTCAAAGGCTCGTTGGCGTGATACACGGCGTCCAACATCACCTGCACCACACCTTCGATATAATGATTAGGTATGGGCAACCCTGCTATTTCAATTCCAAGGTGCCACGCCACCGACGAGCGAACATGGTCGGGATTGAGGAGCAACCCTTCAATCTCGTTGTTGCGCAACACATCTTCAGTCATCACTTCAAGCGTTGAGGCATTTTGGGTATCGAAACCGAGGCTGCTCATCAAGCCAAGCAGCCTGCCCTGTTTTTCGCGCACCCGTGCCAAGGGGACAATGATACTGTCATTGTTCCAACAGAAACGGGGCCATTCGGCGTATTGCCATATCCAAATCGGACTACTCATAATTATTTCTAAATTTAAAACGAATAATATACTTTTAATCCGCAAAAATACAAATTTTGGTTTATATAGCGATTTATGAAGCGAAAAAATGTATTATTTACGTCACTTTTTGATTTGAATAATAAATTTAATTACATCATAAATTCTACGCTGAATTATTTCTACCTTTGCCGTCACAAAAACCAGCACCAGAATGCGCATCTTGGCGACCATATTGTTTCTCCTTCTTCTGCAATTGAACGGTTGCACAAACCTTTCTGTGTCAGGCATTAGGGTAGAAACTCAGGCCGAAAATAGTGTGCTTGCGGACAAGGTGGAGTCCGATTTGATGAACCTCTACAACGCCGCTGCCGACAATCGCAACGCACTGCAACAGGAGGCCAACATCTGCCTCCCGACCACAGTCGTCCATGTTTTGGCCCATCGCCATCGTGTCATTAATCACAATGTGAGCATCCGACATGTTTTGCTGCAAACGCACCGTCCCACGGTGTCGAAATTAATACACCATTCTGTCACCCAGTTAGTTGCGTTCCCGAAGGAATACCACGTTTTCCGGCTGAGACGCATCCTGGTTTAGCGGTTTCCGTTTTTCACGTTATCCCTTTGTAGGGACACACCGCGTGTGTCCGCAGAATTACGTGTTGGCAATTGCCAATCGCGGACGCACGCGGTGCGTCCCTACCACACAACAATTAATTCAACATCAAACAATTAAACAACAGAAAAAATGGAAACAATAAAATTCAAAGACCTAACCAAATACGAACTCTCCGAACTGACGCGCAAAGGCCTCTTCCGCCGTTGCATCTATCAACCCACGCAATCGCCAGTGAGCAAAAAGGAATACTATTTCGCCGCCGACGATTTCACCACCCTGACGGCAGCTATGGAACATCGCCACTTCGACCTATCGAAGAAGCTGCACATCCAGCCCGATGGCAACGTGAAACTCGTCGTGCTTCGGTCGAAAGACGGCAAGTTCGTGGCGGCGCAAGTGTTCCACTACCAGCCCTTCGAGTTCAGTCCGATGACCGAAATCGTGGTGCTGAAAGAGGACGAAATCGCCTCGTTCGATGCTATGTTGGGCAAGTAACGGCTTTTTTAAACAAGGTACAACAATTCCTTTGGAAACCCCAGAAATTGTTGTACCTTTGCACCGTGATTTCAAAATACGTATTTTTTAACAATAAATTATTCGAATAATTATGCAACCATCACACATTGAACACATTGGAATCGCCGTCACAAGCCTCGACGAGAGCATTCCTTTCTTTGAAAAACTGCTTGGCACCAAGTGCTACGCCATTGAAGAAGTAGCCGACCAAAAGGTGAAGACCGCTTTCTTGCGCTGCGGCCAGACCAAAATCGAGCTTTTGGAACCCACTTCGCCCGAAAGCACCATCGCCAAGTTCATCGAGAACAACAACGGTCGCGGCGGCATGCACCATATCGCCTTTGCCGTGGAGAACATCGAAGGCCATCTTGAGGAAGCCAAGGAATTGGGCATCCGCCTCATTGACCAGACTCCGCGTCCGGGCGCCGAGGGCTTGAGCATCGCCTTCCTGCACCCGAAATCGA
>CAMKAR010000109.1 GCA_946410535.1 uncultured Bacteroidales bacterium | reverse complement strand
ACGGCCACGACTACAGTTTCTTCCGCAACCGCATCACCATCGCCATACGCAGCCGCACCAACCAGATAGAAGGCTGGACTTGCCGCGACCTCAGCGGACAAAGCCCTGCCAAATACCTCAACTCCACCGACAGCGAGCTGTACCACAAGAAGACCTCGCTCTTCGGCCTCGACGTGGCCAAACCCGAAATCCGTGCCACAGGCAAGGTGTATGTGGCCGAAGGCGCACCCGATGTCATGCGGATGCAGATCATCGGCGTGCCCAACACCGTGGCACCCCTCGGCACCGGCACCATGGGCGACGACCAGTTCGACCTCCTGCAATCATGCTTCCCCAAGTCGGGCAAACGCACCCTCTGCCTCTTGCCCGATGCCGACGTGACCAAGGAAGACGGCACCAACCCGGGCGAAGCCACCGCCATCAAGATAGGCTGCGAGGCCTTGCGCCGTGGCTACAGCGTTCTCATCAAGGCCATCCCCAACGACGACAACGACACCAAGCAAGACCCCGACACCTATTTCACCTCACGCAACCGCTTCAAGGAGGTGAAGGAAGACGACTTCATCATCTGGTACGCCAACAAGCTGCTCGACCGCGCCGAGAACATCGACACCGCCACCTCATATATTGAGACCATCGCCGCCATGGTGGCCAGCATCGGCGACGAGACGACCATCGAAGGCTACCTGAAGAAACTGAAAGATGTCTACAACAACCCCACACTGTGGCGCAAGGCCGTCACCAAGGCAGGCAAGGCGCAGAAGCAAAAGGAAGTGGAGGAGAAGGCCTTCAGCAAGGAAGGCTTCACCAAATACGGCTTCTACGAGAGCGGCGGCGGCTACTGGGCACTGAGCGGACAGACGGAGCTGCGTTGGTCCAACTTCACCATGCGCCCGCTCTTTCATATCAAAGACGCCATCAACCCCAAGCGACTCTACGAACTTCGCAACGAAGCCGGAAGCCGCGAGATTGTGGAACTGAAACAGGAAGACCTGGTAAGCCTCTCCAAGTTCCGCCAACGTGTGGAAGGCTTGGGCAACTACATCTTCGAGGCCAACGAGCAATGCCTTATCAAGCTGAAGCGCTACCTCTACGAACAGACGCAGACCGCCGTCGAAATCACACAGCTCGGCTGGCAGAAGCAAGGCTTCTACGCTTTCGGCAACGGTGTGCAATACCAAGGCAACTTCATCAAGACCGACGACTACGGCATTGTGAGCCTGCCCGACGGGCAGAACTACTACCTGCCTGGCGCGTCGAAGATCTACAAAGACGACCAGCTCTTCCAGTTCGAGAAACGCTTCTGGCACTACGGCTACAGCAGCATCCCGCTCCGTCAGGTGGCAGAGGCCATGATAAAGGTGTTTGGCGACAACGCCAAAGTCGGCCTGTGTTTCCTCGTGGCCACCCTCTTCCGCGATGTGATAACCTCGACGGTGAAAGCCTTCCCCATGCTGAACCTCTTCGGTCCCAAGGGCAGCGGCAAGTCGGAACTGGGCCACACCTTAATGAGCTTCTTTATCATCCAGAACATCCCGCCAAACCTGTCCAACTCCACCATTGCGGCTCTCTCCGAGGCCGTGGCACAGTGCTCCGATGCCATCGTACACTTGGACGAGTTTAAGAACAACATCGACCTCGACAAGCGCGAGTTCCTGAAAGGCCTGTGGGACAGCGCAGGCCGCACCCGCATGAACATGGACCGCGACAAGAAGCGCGAACAGACCAAGGTCGACTCCGGCGTGATCATCAGCGGCCAGGAGATGGCCACCGCCGACATCGCCCTCTTCAGCCGTTTCGTCTACCTCACCTTCAACAAGACGGAGTTCACCACCGCCGAACGCAACGCTTTCGCCGACCTCGACCGAATGCGTAAGCTGGGTTTCAGCCACCTCACCCTCGAAATCCTCAACCAACGCGAAACCTTCAAGCAGAACTTCGCGGCCATGTATGCCGCCACCGCCTCTGAGGTGATGGATGCCATTGGCGACACCACCTGCGAGAGCCGCATCGTCAACAACTGGGTGACCATTGCCGCCGCCTACCGTACCATCGAAACGTTGATTGACCTGCCTTTTACCTACGCCGATATCTTCAAGATCATCACCGAAGGCATACGCCGTCAGAACGCGATGACCACCACCAGTAACGAGATTGGCATGTTCTGGCGCCAAATCGGACGCACGCAGATGGAAGGCAAGTTCACCATCAACGCCGACTACCGCATTGAGTACCGCGCCGACCTCAAGACCAACAAGATGCCGAATGGCACCTACTTCGCCACAAACCGACCCATCCTCTTCCTCAATCCCGACGCATGGTACCAGGCTTACACTTATAAGGCAAAGGAAAACGGCATTGTGCCGCTGCCCGACAGCTCCATCATCTACTATCTGGAAAACTCACCCGAATACCTCGGCAAGTATGGCGTGATGCGTTTCTCCAACAAACAGCCCAACGGCCAACTCGCCACCGGCACCACCAGCAAACGACCGCTCTGTTTCGACTACTCAGCCCTCTCCAACAAGTACGGACTCTCCATCGAAGTGGAGTTGGAAGACCTCGACCCGAAAACCAACAAAGAAGAAAAATTACCCTATTGATTGAATTACAATGAAATACGTATTTTCCGAAATAATTAATAAATCTGACGGGGCAAAAATGGTTGTTACAAGTGTTACAAATGTTACAACTATGAAAAACAATAAGTTAAGTATGTTACAAGGTGTTACAAAGTGTAACAGTTTGTTACAAAATGCCTCTTTTTCGATGTTGGTAACACAGCTGTTACAATTAATGTGCAGTTTGTTACAACCAAATGCCTATAAATCAGCGTGTAACACTTGTAACAACTGTAACACGGGAAATATACCTCTAACGGAGAGAAAATATTAATGCAAAAACAACACGAAACATGAAAGGACTCTATGTGACTGCCAGAATCGGCCAACGCTACAAACGCTTCCTCATGGGATGCTACCAGTCGGACACCATACCGCTGGAGCGAGGATCCAACCTCCTCAACATCATCATGCCCTTCCTCGAACTCACCGACGACGAACCCGAGGAGGCGGACGAAGAGACCATCAAGATCGAGCTGCCCTTGGGCAACAAAAAAGTGTACAACTCTTCCGGACAGACTGTGTATGTTTGCAACACGCTTTGGAGGAACCGCCTCAGCGAGGAAGGCCAGTACCGCGTGAAACGCTTCTTCGAGAACGAGTTCAAGAGCAAGTTGCGAACCTATGTGGACGCTTACATCGAGAAGGGTAAGGAGCGCGACAGGAACGGGAAGGACAGTCGGGTGAAAGAGGGCATCACGGCCTTCTTCATCCAGTACCACATCGACTTCACCAAGAAGGACCTCGCCGCTGCAGCCCGCGACTGGTACCGCCACCGCGACAAGGTGGATGAAAACAAGCGTTCGCCGTTGGTTTGCTGAATTTTACGCAATTCTCATGTCGCGGTTTTTCCAAGCTGAAAAGAAAAAAAATCGCAATTCTCGTGTCGTAGATTTTAACGCAAAAATACCAACCTGAAAAATGAACAAAGTAGCCCTCAAGACCATCGGCTTCGTCGAACAAAACGAAGTCAACGACCAGTGGGTCCAGCAGCAAGAGCAACAAGACCGAAGCCTCCCTGATGTCTATATCGACGGCATCAACCGCTTCCGCAGCATCGACCAACGGCAAGCCTCGATGACCGAGGAACTCACCGTCGATGCCGACGGCCAACGATACCGCCAGCAGGTGCAGTTCGTCGTGCGCACGGAGCACGACCGCGCCTTGGCCAAAAAGTATGAGCGCCGCCCGCTGGTGCTCCACGTCTGGACCGTTGGCGGCCAGCATTACAAGATAGGCACGAAATCCTATCCGGCCTACCTCCGCCCAACAAAGTCCAACAGCATGGACACCGTGGAGACCTCGCTGACGGTGGAATACGAGACCTTGACCCCGATAATGTAGGAAAAACACGAAAAAAAATGCCCAAAATGTTGCACAATTGAAAAAAGCCGTATATTTGCAGCGTTCAAGTTAAACATGCGGGACGAGTGAAATCGTCCGTATGCGCTGCGTCCGGGCATTTTTTTATGCCCCAATGCGGCACCAGATATGGCGGCGTGCCAACCCCGTGATGCGGCTGTAATGGCCGTGTCGGTCCCGTATGTATGACTTGAACAGCGGGAAGTGGCGCGCCGCTTTTTTCGTGCCACATGTTCAAAATACATACATTATGCAAAATTCATTACAGACGGCGGGAAAGCCCGCGACCCCTCACGGCTACCCCAAGCGGGTGCGCCTCTTCAGCCCCGACGGGCACGCCAACAACGACATCATCACCACGGCAGACGACATCCATGTGGAGCGTTTCCTTCGCGCCCACGCGCGGCGCATCGGCTGGCGCATCAGCGTCCGCATGATCAGGGAAGGAGGTGCGAGATGAGTGAATTCAAGAGAATAGCCGAAGACGCTCCCGCCGAGGAACAAGTGGCAAGAAGGAAAGCCGTGTGTGAGTTGAAAATCGGGCAAGTGCCGTCGCTAGCGAATTTGTTTGGCTATGCCGGTGTTGATGGCGAAACGCTCGACAGGAATCGTAAACGGTTGGATTATGCAGTGTTGGCCATGTCGGAATGGCTGGATGTGATGGAAGACTCCGAATCCCTGATGAGTGCCTTCCGCCTTATGTGCGACTGCCGCTTTTTCGTGAATCAAATTGAGGGACAAATCCTGAAGGCAGTTCACGCCACAATGGAAGAAGAGAAAGGAGGTGAGGAATGATGACCCGCACCGAAACCATCACGCGTCTCTGCGAACTTGTGGCAGAAATCGAGGAGATAAGAACGAACACCGAAGTATGCTGGATCGGCTACGACCTACATAATATAGGTGAAAAGTTACAAGACATGATACAGACAATGCAAGAGCAACAAGTGATGAAAATGCCCTATGTCACCATCAAAGTGCCGTTGGCCGGCTCTGTTTTGCGCCGCTTGAATATGTGTAAGGAAAAAGGACTTACGATGAACGAGATTTCCGCTGTTGCCGTGCTTCACAACATGTATGACGATTTTGCCGCTCCAATCTACGACGCATGGCTGAAGCAAAGCGAGGAAGGAGGGCAGGAAGATGAATAATCCGTTGCTTCAAAAACTGGAACACTGCGAGAACACGCTGGACTTCCTTACGATAGACAAAGGCGAAGGCCCCTTGGTGTGGGACATCAAGGTGCTTTCCGAGATGCTTCCCCTGATAGTGACCGAGGCCGATGGCCGCGAGGAACAATGGGGTCGCTTCATTATTCCCTTCGGTTGGGTGCTGCGCCACCTTCAGGAAATCTATAACGAAGTGAAACCACAGGGTGCAAAGGCCTAAAGAAGCCGCGCCGCCACCCACCATCCAAGCCTGCCGCATTGCGCGGTGGGCTTTTTTTGTGTCGTCGCCAAGGCACACCGCCACCGCATTTTGTCGGAAACGCTACACAGATGGAAAAACGAAAAACCGAATTGAACTTGGAAATCATTACTGGGAGGCTTTCCGGCAAATATGGTCTTCCACGGCTAAAAAGCAATTATTCAATACCGCCTGAAAGCTTGGTGCCTTTCAACAAGGCGAAGTCAACGGACGGAGAAAAGGCCGGTGTGCATTTCTTCATCGACGACTATCAGTTTGAGCGCGTGTGGCGGTCGCCATTGCGCTATACGGAGATGCTGAGGAAATTCGATTGTGTATTATCGCCTGATTTCAGCCTCTTTGTTGATATGCCTCTGGCAATGAAGATATGGAATGTCTATCGTAGCCATGCCATCGGCGCGTTTTGGCAAAACCAGGGACTAAATGTGGTGCCAACGCTGCAATGGGCCAACCCCATCACTTTCGACTTTTGCTTTTCAGGCATCGAACCGGGTGGAATGGTGGCCGTCAGTACCCTTGGGGCGGCCAAGCACCGTCTCTCACGGCAACTTTGGACAGCGGGAATGAAAGAGGCTATCAGGAAGTTGCAGCCAAAAACCATTTTGCTCTATGGCTCGCCAATCGATTTCGATTTTGGTAACATCAGAATAATAAGGTACGACAACGAAACAATAGAAAGGCTACGGAACTATGGGAGGTAGGGGTGCATCAAGCAGAGGTGGGCGTGGAGGTGGCAACGTCGCAAAACAGGAATCTCGGGCAAAGAGAATTGCCGAACGGGCTTCGGTGAAGATAGAAAAGGCATTGACACAATGGGAAAACAAAGGCAAGATAACTGGAAATCCAATTCGTGTGGGCTATGTGGATCGAGAAATTAGAAGACATGCAAAGCAAAACGGCAATGCCTTGGCAAACAGTTCCATGTATTTCACTGGCAAAGGGCTTAGCCATGCGGAAAGAGCTTCCAAAGTAAGGGATGGATTGGCCGTGAGCAAAAGTGACTTTTCCAGATTTCCAATAGATAAGTCAAAAATGGAAATCTACTACGATACCTCTACGAAAAACTACACCTACACTGACGGAAAAAACAAATTCGTGTTGAAAACCAATGAGGTGATAAAGATAAGGCGTGGAAAGAAAACAACGGCTGTCTTGGTCACGGCCTCTAAAATGAGGTCGGCTGATGAGTTTAACATGAAAAAGTATGTGAAACTAAAAGGATAGAAAGAATCCGTCGATGGGGTCGAACCACTCACCAGGTGCCGAAGCACCTGCTACCGTTCCACAAATCGTAGCTCTAACGGATTCTTGGCGGCAAAGATACACAAAATAATTGTCACTTCACCCCATCAAGGGCAGGATATTTTTGCTCCTGAACCAAAAACCAAATTTTTTTACCATGAGCAAACGCCCCAACCTGCTTTACAAGATCTTCATGTCGCAATGGATGCTCGACCCGCAGACGGCCCATGCCGCCTCGCTCGTGCTCGCCGACATGATTGGCGCGGCACGGCTGAAGGACAAGTACGGCATCATGGAGTATGACGGCGACGATGACGACGACAGCCGCCCCACCGACTACTACCACTACTACCTCACCCACCGCGACGACGCGGCCATCCCCGAAGGCAAGTATGTGAGCGTGGTCAGGCTCGAAGGCGTGATGAC
>CAMKAR010000108.1 GCA_946410535.1 uncultured Bacteroidales bacterium | reverse complement strand
AACTCTAAACTCTCAACCCTAAACTCTAAACTTTTCTACGCCGTTGGCGGCGACTTCGGTCACGCCTACGGCGTGGGCGACGACGACGCTTTTTGTGGCAATGGTGTGGTGAGCAGCGATAGGAGACCGCATCATCATGCCGCCGAGGTGAAAAAGGTATATCAGCCCATCAAGTTCAAGGCCATCGACTTGAAAGCGGGCGAGTTTGAGGTGAAGAACTGGAATGCTTTCACGGATGCTTCGGCTTATGATTGCGAGTACACCATTTTCTCCGCTGAGAAGGTGCTGTTGAAAGAAAAGTTCGACCTCAATCTCAAGCCCTACGAATCGCAAAGGATGAACATACAACGCTTGCGTATTTATGGTCATCCAGGCGAGGAGTTTTTTGTGCGTTTTTCAGTGAAACTCAAAGAGGACCAGCCTTTTATGCCAGCTGGTACGGAGGTGGCTTACGATGAATTCAAGTTGGATTGGCCTTCTGCGCCGTTGGAGCCTTTGGTAAGTGAAAAGTCTGTGGAGTTCAACACGGCCAACCTCACTGTTTTCAATGAGGATTTTTCGGTTGCTTTCGACAAGGTTACTGGCCAAATCGTGTCTTATCTCTACAAGGGCACGGAACTCCTGAAAGGTGCTCTCAAAGACAACTTCTGGCGTGCACCCACCTTGAATGATGAGGTGGACAGTTGGGCTTTGCCTCGCTGGAAAAAATCAGGTTTGCAACATCTGACTGCCAAGACAGATGGTTTGCATTTTGAAAGGCTTGATGACAACACGGTTTCGGTTAATGCTGCCGTGGATTACTATGACGACATGGGGCAGTTGCAAATAGTTGTGAATAAGATGTATCTCATTGATGGTGAGGGTAACATCAGCATCACCAACCGCGTTGAGCCGATGGGAACGGTGACTTCCTTGCCAAAGATTGGAATGCAGTTCCGTGTGCCGTTGGATTACGGATACTTGGGCTATTTTGGCAAGGACTTTGAGAATTATCCCGACCGTAACGCTTCGGGCAAAATGGGGCTTTATGAGGTCAATGCCTTGGAATTGTTTGAGCAACACGTTGTGCCACAGGATAATGGCAACCATAGCGACACCCGCTGGATGACTTTGAAGAGTGACAAGAGCGATGTCGGGTTGTTTGTCACGATGCCCGAACCGTTCAATTTCAGCATTTACAATTACGATGATGACAACCTCACTGCAGCTCGCCGTATTAACCAACTGGAATCCAAGGAGTTCCTCACGGTAAACATCGACTACAAGCAGGCTCCCATCGGCACGGCCACATGTGGCCCAGGTGTGGATGAGAAGTATGTGATTAGGAATCAGGTGTATGAATACACGGTGTTGCTCCGCGCTTTCGACAAGACTCAGAATCCGATTGAGTTGACACGATTCCAAGTGCCAAATGTGGATTCTTTGATGGTCCCGATGCCCGAAATCAAGGCATTGATGGCAGGGAAGGAGGATTTCCGCATGTTCAACCGTCCGCTGACCATTTCGATGACTTGTGCCGACCCCGATGTCGAGATCCATTACACCACCGATGGCAGCGAGCCGACGATGAAGTCGC
This sequence comes from uncultured Bacteroidales bacterium, assembly GCA_946410535.1. Next base: position 5,531 of record CAMKAR010000108.1, on the reverse strand, counting down.
AGACTTACAAATCCTCGTTCATCATTACGAAGACAACCACCGTCAAAGCCAAGGCGTTCAAGAAAGGGATGGTGTCGTCATTTGTGAGTTTAAGACAGTTCAGCCGTCTGAATATCAAGACTACGACCTTTGTCAATCCGCCTGCGGAACGTTACGGCAAGGAAGCCGACATCGCTCTGATGGACGACAAGAAAGGCGTTGCAGGCGATTATTACAACGATTGGCTCGGTTTTGAGGGCGTCGATATGGAAGCCACTATCGAGTTGGCCGTCCCGACCGACATCAGCATCGTTAAAGTTGGCCTTTGTCATGAGCCTAACGATTGGGTCGTGTGGCCCAAATCCGTGTGGGTCAGCTTCTCGAAAGACGGCAAAGGGTTTACCGACTGGCAGCCTGCCGAGTTGCCCGTTTTCGATCGCCCCGACAAGATGCAGGGCTTCGGTAGGGTAGAGGCTCGCGCCCGCGTCAGCGAGAAACAGGCCAAGTTCGTTCGCGTGAAGGTGGAGAACCAAGGCGTGTTGCCCGAATGGCATCCTTACGCAGGCAGGAAGGCTTGGCTGATGGTTGATGAGGTTACGATAGAATGAAAAATGGCGCTCAACTGAGCGCCATTTTTTTTGTCTTTACCAATCCACTGGCATTCGCTGTATTGGCATTGTCATGCAGCGGGCGCCTCCGCCGCCACGCGAGAGTTCGTTGCCTTCGAAGGCGATGATGCACTTGCTGATGTTGTTAAGGTTAGCCTTGTTATTGACCACGTCTGCGGCAGTGACGATGTTGAATCCTGCCTTGTTTAGGGCTTCCAAGGTGTGTTGGTTGCGACCGTAGCCGATGAACTTGCCAGGCTCAAGGCAGAAAAAGTTGCAGCCGCTGTGCCATTGTTCGCGAGCGGCCCAATCGTTGTTGTGGTTGCCACAATAAATGGGTTCCAAGTCGATGCCTACAGCAATCAAGCCAGCCAAAAGGTCGGACACTTCGTTTCCGACAGCCTTCTGTCCATCAATGGTGATATGGAAAGTCTTGTACTTGCTGTTCATGATGACAGGCTCGTAAACCATGCATTTGTCGACATCGAGCATGGTGAAGACCATGTCAAGATGGATGAACGACTCCGGCTCCAAAGGAAGCTCTTGGAATATCAGGTGCTTCACTCCGGGTTTGGTCTTCAAGTGCTCAACCAAGGCTTCCACACCGTGCATGTTGGTGCGCGAGCCGAGACCGCAAACCACCACATCGTCGCGGATGATTTGCACGTCGCCGCCTTCCACGGTGCCGATGCCACGGGTGTCGTAGTTCAACACGGGGTTGATGACCTTGGTGTCGAACAAGGGGTGAAGGTTATAGATGCTGTTCAGTATCATGCACTCGCGGGCACGCACCTGTGTGGCCATGTTGCTGATCATGATGTTGTCGAACATGGTGAACGATGCGTCGCGCATGAAGAATAGGTTGGGCAACGGGGCTAAGGCATAGCGCTCGTTGTTGATGAAAGTGATGTCGTCAAGTTGCACGCCCTCAATTAGTTGGCGCGACAGTTCGGCTGCCGGCAACGATTTGAGGTAGCTGGCGACGAACCCTTTGTTTTCTGCCTTGCAGATACGGTCGACAAGACTGGCTTTGACGTTTTCCATCTGCAAAATGTCGGTCAGCAATTCGCCAATCTCATGGACTTGCGCCACTTTCTGGAGCACTCTTCTGAAGTATCCATATTCTTTTTGGGCGACTTGCATATTCAGGATGTCGCTGAAAAGGAAGCTGTGGGCATTTTCGGGGGTTACTTTTTCCAGCTCTGGGCCGGGTGTATGGACTAGAACGTGTTGGAGTTTTCCAATTTCCGAGTTTACACTAACGTTGATTCCTTGTGAATCCATAAAAACCATTTTGGTGAAACAAACAAGAGCGAGATTCCGTCTCGGCTCTCAATGACGGTGCAAAGATAGTGGATTTTTTCGGATTTCTGGTGGAAAAAGTTGAAAAAACATCGTTAGGCCTAATTGTCAACCTCATAGCTCCTGAAGTGGACTTTTTCGGGCTGGTGGATGTTGAGGATCATCTCTTCCCATTGGCCGCTGCCCCAATTTCCTACGAGGGTTGGCTCGTAAACCAAGGATTGCAATTCGTTGATGAATTGGCTGCGCGGAATGGCATAGGCCCCCAAACTCATCAGGTGGTTTGTCTCTTGTTGGCAATCAATGAGTTTAAAGTTGTTCTCAACCAAAAAACGGTGGAGATGCCAGAAAGCCACCTTGGAGGCGTCGGTGACGGTGTGGAACATCGACTCGCCGAAAAACACTTGCCCTAAGCTGATGCCATAAAGGCCGCCGACAAGTTCGCCATCTAAATAGGTCTCAAAGGAATGGGCAAAGCCCAACTCGTGAAGATGGCTATAGGCATCCACCATCTCGTCCTGTATCCAAGTGCCGTCTTGGTCGGGTCGGGGTGTTTTGGCGCAATGCAGCATCACTTCTCGAAAGCGGGTGTCGATTTTCGCCTCAAACTTGCCCTTTTTCAAGGTGTGCCTCAGCGACTTGCTGACTTTCATCTCACCTGGGCGGATGATGAGGCGTGGGTCGAGCGACCACCATAGCAGTGGCTCGTCTTCGCTATACCACGGAAATATGCCGTTGGCATAGGCAACGATGAGCCGCTGGGGCGAGAGGTCGCCACCAAAGGCCACCAAACCGTCACTGTTGGCGCGGTCGGCGGGCGGAAAATAGCAGTCGTCGTCGTTAAGTTGGTACAAAATGCTCATGGGCTTTCAATTGGACGGCAAAATTACATATTTTTGCGGCTCAAATCCCAATGATGCCGCGTTATTTCATCCATATGGCCTACAACGGGAGCCGCTACAACGGTTACCAAATCCAGCCCGACACGCCAACCGTGCAAGCTGCGGTTGAACGTTGTTTGAGCCTTAAACTCGGTGAAAAAGTGGAGATTACGGGCTGTGGGCGCACCGACACGGGCGTTCATGCGAGGAACTATTACGTACATTTCGACCTCGATAAGGAAATCGCCGATGCGGAAAAACTTGCCCATCAGATGAATGCGTTTCTTCCCGACGACATTGTCATTTACCGTATATGGCAGGTCGAACCGCGTTTTCATGCCCGTTTCGATGCCGTTTCGCGCACCTATCATTATTATATCACGCGCACGAAGAATCCGTTCCACACCCATGATGCCTATTTCCTTTATGGCGACTTGGATGTGATGAAAATGCAAGATGCCGCTAATCTTCTTTTTGATTATGAGGATTTTACGAGTTTCTCAAAGGTGCACACCCAAGTGAAGACCAACAACTGCAAAATTATGGAGGCGCGATGGTTTGAACAGGACGGTTTGTTGGTGTTTCGCATCAAGGCCGACCGCTTCTTGCGCAACATGGTGCGGGCCATCGTCGGCACCTTGTTGGAAGTGGGGAAGGGGCGAATGACTGTGGAAGAGTTCCGTGCCGTCATCGAAAGGAAAGACCGTTGTGCGGCGGGAACCTCCGTTCCGGCCCATGCCTTGTTCTTGGAAGAAGTGGAATACGGCCCATTTCCTTCCCCAAACGGAAATCCATTACAGCCTTCAAACCTTTGAATCTTAAATCTTTGAATCTTTAAATCTTTGAATCTTAAATCTTTAAATCACAAATCAATATGTTCCAAAAGCTTATCCGTTTCTGCGTCAAAGTCGTCCAGAAATACTTGCCGGAGCCTTTCATCTTTGCCGTCATTTTGACCTTGGTGGCTTTCATCATCGCCATGCCGGTTTGTCATCAAACCCCGATTGAAGTGGTTGAGCATTGGGGCAACGGCGTGTGGTCGCTCTTGGCCTTCGCCATGCAGATGGCCTTGGTGCTGGTGACAGGCTCTGCCTTGGCTGCGGCACCGTCCATCAAGCTGGGCATCAGCGCGTTGGCAGCAAAGCCGAAAACGCCAGCTGGTGCCATTGCCTTGGTGACGGGCATTTCGGCCTTGGCCTGCTGGCTCAACTGGGGCTTCGGACTCATCGTCGGGGTCATCTTCGCCAAGGAAATCGCGAAGAAGCTGAAAAGAGTCGACTATCGCTTGCTCATCGCATCAGCCTATAGCGGCTTTGTGGTGTGGCATGCGGGCTTGTCAGGCTCCATTCCGCTGACAATGGCCACACCAGGCTCCAATCTCGAAGCCGTGACGCAAGGTGCCTTGACACAGCCTGTTCCGATAAGCCAAACCATACTTGCCCCACAAAACCTCATCATGGTGGCGGTTGTCATCGTGGCCATCGTGGTGGTCAATTCGCTGATGCATCCCAAGGGTGATCATGTGGTGGCTATCGAGCCTTCATTGCTTTTTGAGGATGACACACAGACCGTCCCCAAGGCCACTACCCCGGCTGAGAGGGTCGAGAATAGCCCTATCCTTGCGTGGGTCATAGCATTGCTTGGGCTTTCCTATTTGGTCATCCATCTCTTCTTCAAAAGTGGCACTTTCGACCTCGGTTCGGTCATCATGCTGTTCTTGTTTTTGGGCATCATCTTGCATGGCACGCCGTTGTCCTATGTCAAGGCATTTGGCAAGTCGGTGAGCGGTGCGGCAGGCATTTTGTTGCAATTCCCGTTCTATGCTGGCATTATGGGCATCATCACGGGCGTGGGCGAGTCGGGCATCTGCTTGGGCGAAGTGGTCAGCAATGCTTGTGTAGCCATCTCTACGCCAAAGACTTATCCCTTGTTCACCTTCTTCTGTGCTGCCATTTTGAACATGTTTGTGCCATCGGGTGGTGGCCACTGGGCTATTCAGGCACCGATTATGTTCACCGCTGGTGCGGCATTGGGCGTCGATGCGGGACTGACGGGCATGGCCATCTCGTGGGGCGATGCCTGGACCAACCTGATTCAGCCTTTCTGGGCTTTGCCAGCCTTGGCCATTGCGAAACTCAATGCCAAAGACATCATGGGTTTCTGCATCATCGACTTGTTTGTCACAGGATTGATTATTTGTTCGGGCCTGTTGCTTTGGGCGTAGGCTTTTAGTAGGTATTCATGGCGTCCCATTCCACGAGGTCGTGGCGGACGTAGCCCACTTTGTTTCCCACTTGGATTTTGTACCATTCGTCGGTTTTGCCCAAACAGGGATATGGGTCAGAGAGATCTTCTTTCGGGTCGTGTGAGATTTGGCAAATCACGGGCGAATTGATGTCGGGCCGCTGCCTGATGTTGACGTTGGTGCGGTAGTTGAAGAGTATGCCTTGGCCGTCAGCGGCACGGAAGGTGACCACTTTGTTCCCGATTTTGGGGATTTCAATGTGGTCTTGGATGGCAACGGTATAGGTGCTGGCAGTGGAGCTGACGAATCGCCCTATCAGTTCGCCTTGTCGGTTGACGACCACCAGCATGGTATCGATGGATGCCGGTTTGATGCCGTGGTAGTCGAATTGTTTTTTTGGCTGTTGCTGGATTGGTTCGGAAGTTGGGATGGGGTTTTCAATGTCGAGGGAAGTGATGTTGTCATCGGATTCATTGTTTTTTCTTTCTCCACATGATGATAAAAAACTGATTATCA
>CAMKAR010000107.1 GCA_946410535.1 uncultured Bacteroidales bacterium | reverse complement strand
TGAAGTGCAGGTTGGTCAACGCCTGAACCGATGCCGAAAAAGCCTATCGGACAGACACTTCCGAATCGTCCGAAGTCCTCAGACCAACGGAATGGCTCTTCCAAACGGCCGTGTTCCAATTCAAGGTTTATGGCAGCTTGTTCGATGGTTTGCACGCAAGCAGGGTCGCTATTGGTGGCGGCAAAGGCTTCGTGTTCCGAGAAGTTGAAGTCGAAAAGATGATCCTTCGCCTTGGCTCGACATAGTTCGATGATTTGCGAGGCCATCACTTCAAGGTTATGGTCGTCGAAGCTGCGCAGTGTGAGCCAAATCTCGGCATGGCCGGGAGCCACGCCAAAAGTTTCTTCGCCCAAAATGGCGTGCGTGATGACAAAGGTGGTCAGCGGCTTGACGGCCTTCAGCTGTTCGCGTTTCTTCTCCAGATTGTGGATGAGCACGGCCAAAAGTTCCGAAGGGCTGTGTCCCGTTTCGGGCTGAGAGGCGTGTGCCGTGCGCCCGTCGAAGACGAGTTTCAGACCGAAAGAGGCGGCGGCAAAACAACCTTCCTTCACCATCACTTTCCCTTTCTCGAAGCCTGGCAGGTTGTGTAGCCCAAAGGCCACATCGGGCCTTATCTGCTCAAATAGCGGGTCGTTGAGGATGGCCTTTGCACCTTGCCCCGTCTCTTCGGCGGGCTGGAAGAGCAGCACTACCTCGCCTTGGTCGGGACGCTGTTCGCCAAGCCATTGTGCCAGGCCGCAGAGGATGGTGGCGTGTCCGTCGTGACCGCATTTGTGCGAAACGCCTTGGCTTTGCGAGCGATAGGGGAGGTCGTTCGGCTCAGGGATATGCAACGCGTCGATGTCGCCTCGGATGAGGATACGCTTGCCGGGCTTGGCACCTTTATATATGGCGGCTAGTCCGTAGCCACCGATTTTCTCGATGAGTCGGTCGGGGTGGGTTTGTTTCACCCATTCGTTCAAGATTTTGTTGGTCAGTGCCTCGTGTCCCGAAAGCTCGGGGTGGGCGTGGAGGATATGCCTTAATTCGATGAGGTTTTGCATCGGTTTAGATTTTAATGCAAAGGTACGGCTTTTCTGAAAAAATGTCCTATCTTTGCGCCCAAATTTATTGATGCAATGCAAACCGTACTCTATCCACTGAAATTCAAGCCCATCTTCAAAGACAAGATTTGGGGCGGGCGCAAAATCAAGGAAGTGTTGGGCATGGACTATGGCCCGTTGCCCAACTGTGGCGAAGTGTGGCTGCTCTCAGGCCTGTGGGACGAGCAGAGCGAAGTGGCAAACGGCGACTTCGAAGGAGACGAAATCAACGACCTTGTGGAAACCTTCATGGGCGACCTCGTGGGCGAAAGCGTCTTCGACAAATACGGCGAGCAGTTCCCACTGCTGCTGAAGATTATTGATGCCAACGACTGGCTTTCAGTGCAGGTGCATCCCGACGACGAACTGGCCGAGAAACGCGGCTTGGGCAACGGCAAGACCGAGATGTGGTACGTGATGCAGGCCGACAAAGATGCCGAACTCGTCATGGGCTTTAACCGCGAACTGACGCGAATGGATTATGCCAATGTTTTGAAAGACGACCAACTGCAATCTGTGTTGAACCACGAATGGGTCGAGAAAGACGATGTGTTTTTCATTCCGGCAGGCAGGGTTCATGCTCTCGGGCCTGGCATCATGGTGGCCGAGATACAGCAAACATCCGATACGACTTACCGCATCTACGATTGGGACCGCATCGACGTGGCGGGTATGCGACGCGAGCTGCACATCCCGCAGTCGGTCGAAGCCATTGACGGCTCGGTGCCCGACAATTATAAGATTGAGGTGCCCAAAGTGATGAACAAGACCGTTCCCGTCGTTGATTGCCAGTATTTTGTGACCAATCTTCTCCAACTTGAGGGCGAGATGCAGAAAGACTATGCCAACCTCGATTCCTTTGTGATTTTGATGCCACTCGAAGGAAATTTTTCGCTGAATTGGGAAAATGGCGCGGTTTTTGTAAATGCAGGAGAATGTGTCTTGGTGCCGAACTTCATCAAGAAAGTCGCCATCAGGGCCGAAAAATATTGCAAGTTGCTTGAAATCTATTGTCAACTCGAAGAAAATGAATTTTGAATTTTTAAATTTTGAATTTTAAATCTTTAAATATCAAATCAATATGAAAAAACTTATGACACTTTTGCTGCTGGCTCTTTTTGCTACGGGTCTGCAAGCACAATCGAAAACGGATTTGCCCAATGTTACGCTGAAGGACCTGAACGGCAAGGACGTGAACATCGCCAAGTTGTCGAACAACGGCAACCCCATCGCGCTTACCTTCTGGGCCACTTGGTGCGGTCCCTGCATCAAGGAACACAACGCCCTGAACGAGGTTTACCAAGACTGGCAGGATGAAACCGGCGTGAAGATTTACGCTGTCTCGATTGACGACTCGCGTAGCACCGCCAAGGTGAAACCCATGGTTGACGGCAAGGGCTGGGAGTTCGACATCCTCCTCGACGTGAACAGCGACCTCAAACGCGCCATGAATGTGAGCAACCCGCCCCACACCTTCCTCTTCGACGGTAACGGCAAGCTCGTCTACCAACACACAGGTTACATCGACGGCGCCGAAGACGACCTTTATGAAGAAATCCTGAAAGTCGCTAAGAAGAAAAAGTAAATCAAGAAGTTATGCGTAAACATATACTTATTTTGAGTGCACTCGCCTTGGCATTGAGCTACAAGGCGAGCGCTCAGTCATTTCTCGAAAACAGCCAAGTGAACGGCAGCTTCCAGACCGATGCGCAGTATTATATGCTCGACGAAGGCATCGGCATCACCGACCTCAACGGCAAGAAACTCGGCATCAACGGGTTCGGCAAGGTGAACTATACCAACGGCAATTTCTCGGCGGGCATCCGCTTCGAGGCCTTTCTGCCCGAAATGAACGGCTTCCGCAGCGAGCTGAATGGCGTGGGCCTGGCCAATTTCTTCGCCACCTACGACAATGGTTTCGTCGGCATCACCGTGGGCGACATCTACGACCAGTTTGGCAGCGGCCTCGTGTTCCGCTCCTACGAGGAATGGTCGCTCGGCATGGACAATGCGCTGCGCGGCACTCGCGTGGTGTTGCGTCCAGCCAAGGGCATCACACTGAAAGGCTTGTATGGCCGCCAACGCTTCTATTGGGCTCCCTATCTTGAGAAGGACTTCTCAACCGACGACTATCGCGGCATCGTGCGTGGCGTGGACGGCGAATGGGACCTTAACCAAAGCATCCCTGCCCTCAACGACTCCAAGTTCAGGATGAGCATCGGAGGCAGTTTCGTCAGCAAGAAACAGTACGACCAGAGCCTGTTCTACTACATCCCCGAAAACGTGGGTGCCGCCGCCGGTCGCATCAACTTGGGCTATGGCAACTGGGCCTTCAGCACCGAATATGCCTACAAGATCAACGACCCGTCGGCCATCAACAACTTCATCTACAAGGAAGGCCGCGCCTTGCTGTCGTCGCTGAGCTATTCGCAGAAAGGCTTCGGTGCCGTCCTTCAGGTGAAGCGCGTCGACAACATGAGCTTCAAGTCGATGTACACGGGCAAGCAGAACGACCTCGACATCAACTTCATCCCACCTATTAATTATACGCACACCCACAGCCTGCCGTCGATGTACACCTACTCGACCCAGCCCAATGGCGAGATGGCCGCGCAGCTGCAAATCAACTACACCATACCGAAGGGCACGGCTCTCGGCGGCAGATACGGCACCAAGCTCGCCTTCAACATGAGCCAGGTGAACGACATCGTGCGCGACTCCATCATGGACAACGGCCAATTGGTCATCAACAAACCGGGATCGTTGGGCTACACGTCCAGATTCTTCGCCATCAGCGACCATCGCTTCTTCCGCGACATCAACTTTGAGATTGACAAGAAGATCAGCCCGAATTGGCACGTCACGGCACAATATATCAACCTCTATTACGACATCGAGACCATCGAAGGCCATGCCGGCGCTCCCGTCGTGAAGGCCAACATCGGCTTCATGGACGTGACCTACAAGATCAACAAACGGCAGAGCATCCGCCTCGAATTGCAAGGCTTGTGGGAAAACGAGGTGCATAAAGGCTACGAATACGAGGAAAGCGAGAAGAAGGACTTCCAGAAGCGCGGCGATTGGGCTGCGGCCTTGATCGAATACACCATCACGCCCCATTGGTCGTTCTCGATAGCCGACAAGTGGAACTACGGCAACCCCGTAGAGGAATACCGCGACCATTATTTCACGGGCACCATCACCTACATCAAAGATGCCACTCGCGTGATGCTGAGCGCCGGTCGCCAGAGCGAAGGCGTGGTGTGTGTGGGCGGCGTGTGCCGCACCGTGCCTGCCTCTAGTGGTGTGACATTAACTGTTTCAACATCATTCTAAATCGCTAACAATGAAAAAGTTATTTTCAATTTTCGCAATGGCGGCCCTGATGCTGGCTTCGGCAGGCTGCGACAAAATCGACATCAACAACACGCATAAGCCTTACACACCTATAGGCGGCAACAAGACAGTGCTCATCAAGGACTTCACTGGCGCACGCTGCGTCAACTGTCCCGCTGCCGCCGAAACCGCGCATGAGCTGCAACATCGCTTGGGCGAGGACCGCATCTTTATCCTGAGCGTCCACGCTGGCGGATTGGCCCAGCCCGTCGGCCAGTTCCCCGATTTCCTCACTGAGGAAGGCACGGCTTGGTACAACGACAACGCGTCGAACCCACTTTTCTCGGTCGACCATGTGGCACTCACCGACGGCAACACCTTGTATGTCGAGCAAATCGACACGCCGGTGGCCGATGCCTTGGCCGAACCACAGTCGTTCGACATCACGGTGGAAAACACCTATGACGAATCGTCGCGAAAGTTAGATGTGAAGTCGGACGTGAAAGCCGTTGCCGATTACGAAGGGCAACTCTATGTCAGCTATTGCTTGGTCGAGGACAGCATCGTCGGCTGGCAAATCACGCCCGAGGGACTGAACCGCGAATATGTGTTCCGCAACGTGTTTCGTGGCACGGTGAACGGCTACGAAGGCTCCTTGTTCAAAGACGGACAAGCCCTCGCCAACGACGCCAAGACCTTCAATTGCTCGATGACTCTGGATTCCATCTACAACCCCGACCAATGCTATGTGCTTGGCTACGTTTTCGAGAAGACGAGCGGCAAGATCCTGCAATCGGTGATGGAAAAAATCAAGTAGGGATCACTTCCAAGACTTCGAGTCGGTGTCCGTCGACATGGAATTTGACTTCAACCTTGTCGAATACCATGCCATAAACGCGGTTCGGGTCATCCTGGTACTGAGGCCTGGGGTCATGCGCAAGCACGGCTTTCAGGCCTTCTCTTTTTTCGGGCGCAACCTTTTGGAGCAAGGCTTCAGGAAAAACCACTTCCAAAAGATATTCCGCTGGCGTTGAGGCAAAGCCGCTGACGGCATCGGGATGGCTGTCGGTGTAGGCGATGTAAGGCTTGATGTCGTAGATGGGTGTGCCGTCCATCAGGTCGGCACCCGAAACGTAAAGCACGGGCCCGAGGTCGGGGTCGATGTCGATGTGCTCCAACCTTACGGACGACAGCCCGATGGGATTGGGCCTGAACGGCGAGCGCGTGGCAAACACGCCCTTGCGCACGTTGCCGCCCAAGCGTGGTGGTCGTACCGTGGGTGACCACTTGTCGCGCACGGCTTCCGAAAACTCCCACAGCAGCCAGATGTGGGAGAAATCCTCCAAGCCGCGCACCGCCTCGGCAACGCGGTATTCAGGTTCGAAAACGATTTTGCCTTGCAGTGAGGCGATGATGCCGCTCTGGCGCGGGATGCCGAACTTGGTCGGGAAGTCGGTGTGAATGTGGGCGATGGCTTTCATGCGGGCAAAGGTAGCACTTTTTTTGACCAACCAGCCGAAAAAAGCATTACTTTTGCAGCCCAATCCAAATCAGTGAATGATGCAAACTAAGGAAGAGATTTCCATCCTGGTGCTCTATACTGGCGGCACCATCGGCATGATGCAAGACCCGCAGACGGGTGCGTTGGTGCCGTTCGACTTCGACAATATCTATGCCCACCTGCCCGTGCTGAAGAACTTCGGCTATCAGATCGACTTCTACAGCTTCGACCCGCTCATCGACTCGTCGAACATGTCGCCCGACTTCTGGATCCGATTGGCGACCAAGATAGGGGAGGAGTATGAACACTACGACGGCTTCGTGGTGCTTCACGGCTCCGACACGATGGCCTACACCGCCTCGGCACTGAGCTTCATGCTCGAAAACTTGAACAAGCCCGTCGTCTTGACTGGTTCGCAGCTGCCCATGGGTGTGGTGCGCACCGATGGCCGCGAGAACTTCCTTGCCTCCATCGAGATTGCAGCAGCCAAAGACGACGACACCCCGCTTGTACCCGAAGTCTGCATCTTCTTCCAGGACCAGCTGCTGCGCGGCAACCGTGCCACCAAGTTCAACGCCGAGAACTTCAACGCCTTTGCCTCGACCAACTATCCCAACTTGGCCGACGTGGGCGTACACATTAAATATAATAAGGAGCGCATCCTGAAACCCAACTTCAAGAAACTGAAGGTGCACACCAAAATGGATCGCAACGTGGGCATCCTCAAGCTCTTCCCTGGCATCTCGCAAGACTTCGTGCGCCATTCGCTCAAGACCCCTGGCCTGAAAGCGCTCGTGCTTGAGACCTTCGGTTCGGGCAACGCCACCACCGACCAGTGGTTCCTCGATGCTTTGAAGGATGCCATCGACAGCGGGCTTATCATCCTCAACATCACGCAGTGTAAGGCCGGCTCGGTGGAGATGGGACGCTACGAAACCAGCCTCGACATGGCCCGCATCGGAGTGGTCAGCGGACACGACATGACCACCGAAGCCGCCGTCGCCAAACTCATGTATCTGCTCGGCGAAGGCCTGCCCAAGCCCCGAATCCTCGAAATCATGCAAAATTCCATCCGTGGCGAGATGACCGTTTGAGGCTATAATTCAAGCAATTGAAATTTTCTTGCAATAAAAAATCAAATATTTTCGTTTGCCAATTGAAAAAATGTGTACTTTTGGCAACGATTTCAGAAAGGGTTTGAGGCGTTTGGGAACATATTGGAGAGATGTCCGAGTGGTTTAAGGAGCACGCCTGGAAAGTGTGTGTACTC
>CAMKAR010000106.1 GCA_946410535.1 uncultured Bacteroidales bacterium | reverse complement strand
CGACTATATGATCAAATTCCTCACCGACTTCAACGATGCCAACCTCCGCAAGGAATTGGGCAACGACACCGAGAAGATTTTGAAACTGGTGAAGGAAAACATTCACGTGGGATAATTCAACGGTTTGGTCTAGTCTAGTAGAGACGTAGCGCGCTACGTCTCTACAAACCGACCGAAAACGAGAAATGGCCATGACAAAGGACAAATTCAACTGGAAATTTTGCCTTTGTTGTGGCCTTTTCGTTTGGTTTGTCGTCAACCTGTTGCAAGGCATCTTCACCGAAATACAGGAAGACGAGGCCTATTACCACCTTTGGGGCGAGCACCTCGCCTGGGGCTATTTCGACCATCCGCCCATGGTGGCTTTGATGACATTCCTTAGCAGCATTTTGTTTTCGGGAACTTTAGGCGTGAGGTTTTTCACAATCGTCGCCTCGTGCCTTTCGTTGTTTGTGATGTGGTTGATTGCCATAGATCGACCTTTTAATCCCTCAATAGACTCGAAGCGCGGAGACCTTAACCCCAAAAGCATATTGCTGTTTTTCATCGTCTCTTGGTCCATTGTGATGTTCGATATCTACGGCTTCGTCGCCACACCCGACTCGGCATTGATATTGTTCTCGGCGTTGTTTCTGTTTGTGTATCAACGCTATCTCAATGAAAACTCGCGGAAAAACGCAATCGTCATGGGCATCATCATGGCGTTGATGGTGTACAGCAAATACCACGCTTTCCTGTTTTTAGGCCTGATTGTGCTTTCAAACCTTAAACTGCTGAAAGACGGCAAGTTTTGGGTGGCTTGTCTTTTGGCTTTGGCCTTGTTGACACCACATATCTTATGGCAAATCAACGCCGATTTCCCGAGTTTCCGTTACCATCTTTCGGGGCGAAGCGAGTCGTTCCGTTGGAGCTATTTCCTTGAGTATCTGCCGAATCAATTACTGGTTTTCAACCCATTTACGTTTGGGGCGGTTGTGTATGTGCTTATCAAGCATAAAGTTACAAACACTTTTGAACAGGGGCTGAAGTTTATCCTCGTCGGGTTCTTTTTCTTCTTCTGGCTGATGGCTTTCCGGGGACACGTGGAACCGCATTGGACCATCGTTAGCATGATTCCGACCGTGGTGTTGGTCTACCGAAAAGCATTAATCGACGAGAAACTAAGGAGATACATCAAACGGTTCGTCATGCCCTCCCTCCTGCTCATCGTCGCCTTCAGAATCGCATTGCTGACTCCGTTGGCGGCCCGCTTCGGTTTCAGCGACAAGGAAAAACTGTACGAAACCATCGCGAAGGCGGCGGGCGACAATCCCGTCGTTTTTCAAGGCTCGTTCCAGCGGCCGTCTCTTTACCATTACTTCACGGGCAAGCCAAGCTCGACACTGCGAAGCTATTACGACCGCAAGACGCAATACGACCTTTGGCAGTTCGACAAGGGCTGGATTGGACAGACCGTCTTCGTGAACGGACACCTCGAAGGGCTCTCGCGGCATTACCAAGGCGACGGCGTGGAAGTGGAAGGCTACCTCTGCGACGATTTCTCGACAGCCAACCGATTGGTGACGACCTTCGAAATCACCAATGCCGATGCTGCGATGGAGTTCCACCGGGGCGACACCCTCCGCATCGACTTCGCCATCCACAACCCATGCGACGCGCCCATCGATTTCCTCCGCAAGGACTTCCGCATGGTCATCAAGGCACATTACCTTCCCGGCGATGCCTTCAGTTATTGCCGTTATCAAAAATTTGGAGTCATTGAGCCGCATTCCACCTATCGAGGACAGATGTACACCGTCGTGAGCAGCGACCTCGCATTGGGCAAATACACCTTCAATCTCGGCATCGGCGACCGCATTGCGGCCTACGTCACCGACGAGAGCGGCGTGGAAATCACGATTGTTCCCTGAGAGCGGCCAATTGTGCCTCTTCCTCGCGCATCCGCTGGCGCACGGCGTGTATATCATTGAGTCTCTTTTTCTTGTCAATCATCTGCTGCTCGCAGTCGGCAATGGTTTCGAGCACCATACGCAGGTTCCTGTCTTTCTCCAAAACGAAGGCATGGCCGATGCCATCCACCTCGCGCAAGCTGCGCATGATGCTGATTTGTCGTTCGGGTGTGATGCTGTTTTGGATGAGAAGGAGATAGTCGAGGCGGGGACTGAAGGGATAGAGCACCTTGTCTTTGCATACCAAGGAGACGAGGTTGTAGACATTGTAGTTCTCGCCGGCAGTGTAATAGAAAAAGGAGAACGGAGCGCCTTCGAAGACGAGGTCGTCGTAGCGCACGAGGTCGAGGGCGAGCTTGTTGTTGAGGCTCCATGCCAGCTTGTAGTCGACCAAGACCGAGTTGATGCCGACAACGGTGGTGTCGTCGAACGAGGCGATTTGCAGTTTGTTGCTTTTGGGTTTCATGCCGCAAAGATACAATTAATCCTGGATCAAAACGCGGCAGGTTTTTTCGGCGGCCAATTGTTCGGCGCCACGGATGGAGCGGTCGGAGGCATCGGCATAGGGCTTCCCGTCGATGATAACCTGGACATGATAGAGCTTTTTGTGGCCTTCGCCAATCTCTTCCAGCAGCTTGTATTCCAATGTCTTCTTGTATTTCTGCGACCATTGGAGGAGCTTGCTCTTGAAGTTGACATCGGTGTGTTGCAGTTCGTCGATGTCGATGTGGACGTGCACGATGCGGTCGATGATAATGTGTTTGGTGAACTCGAAGCCACGGTCGAGATAGATGGCACCCATGAGGGCCTCGAAGGCGTTGCCACCCATCGAGCGGGCATTGTTGCCCACGTCGGGGGTGTGGCGGATGTAGGCAGCAAAACCGAGCTTCTCCGACAACTTGTTGAGCGAGGCCCTACTAACGATGCGCGACCGCATCTCTGTCAAGAAGCCTTCGGGCTGCGTGGGATAGGTGTGGAAGAGGTAATCGGCCACGGCGGTGCTCAACACGGCATCACCGAGGTATTCCATGCGCTCGTTGCTGACGTGATAATTGCCCACGGTCTCGGCTGCCACCGACTTGTGGGTGAAAGCCACGCGATACAAAGCGATGTTCTTCGGGTAGAAGCCGAAGATGTTATGGATATAGTCGTAAAGTTCCTTGTCTTGGGGGTCTTTGGGCGACGAAAGGGGAAAAAGGGCCATCTTATGATTCGAACTTTTTGAAAATCACGGTGGCGTTTTGTCCGCCAAAGCCAAAGGAGTTGGAGAGGGCATAATGGAGGTCACGCTTCTTGGCCCTGTTGAAAGTGAAATCGAGATGTGGGTCGATTTGCGGGTCGTCGTCGAAGTGGTTGATGGTAGGTGGGACGATGCCGTTCTTGAGGGCAAGGATGCTGGCGATGGCCTCGATGGCTCCCGCACCACCGAGCAGATGGCCAGTCATCGACTTGGTGGAATTGATGCTGATGTCGTAGGCATGTTCGCCAAACACCTTCTTGATGGCAAGCGTTTCGGCCACGTCGCCCATGGGTGTCGAGGTGCCGTGGGTGTTGATGTGGTCGATGGCGTCAGGTTGGATGCCGGCGTCGTTGATGGCGCGTTGCATGCACAGCACGTCGCCAAGGCCTTCGGGATGCGGGGCGGTGATGTGGTAGGCGTCAGCCGACTCGCCGCCGCCCACAAGCTCTGCGTAGATCTTGGCGCCGCGAGCCATGGCGTGTTCGTATTCTTCGAGAACGAGGCTGCCCGCGCCTTCGCCTATGACGAAGCCGTCGCGATTGAGGTCGAACGGGCGGGAGGCCGAAAGCGGGTCGTCGTTGCGCGTCGAGAGGGCTTTCATGGCGTTGAAGCCACCCACGCCAAGCTGGCCGATGGCTGCACCCGCACCGCCCACGATGAAAGTCTTGCTCTTGCCGTAGCGAATATGGTTGAAGCCGTCGATGATGGCATGTGTCGAGGAGGCGCAGGCCGAGACGGTGGCGTAGTTGGGGCCACGGAAACCATACTTGATGGAGATGACGCCACCCGGCATGTTGACGATCATCTTGGTGATGAGGAAGGGGCTGAAACGCGGCGTGCCGTCAGACTGGGCGTATTCCATCACCTCGTTGTAAAGGTGGTTGACGCCGCCAATGCCTGAGGTCATGATGACGCCCACATCGTCGAAGTCGGTGTTTTCGGGCGTGATGCCCGCGTCGGCGATGGCCTCATCGGTGGCGATGAGGGCGAATTGGGCAAACAAGTCGTATTTGCGGGCGGTCTTCTTGTCGAAGTAGTCGTCGGGGTTGTAGCCCTTCACCTCGCACGCGAAATGCGTCTTGTATAAAGCAGAATCGAAACGGGTAATCTCGCCGGCACCGTTTTTTCCATTCACCAATCCTTCCCAGAAATCCTTGACGGTGTTTCCGATGGGGGTGATGGCTCCGAGACCTGTGACGACTACGCGTTTCGATTCCATGAATGATTTTATTTCGTTAGTTGACTGGAAATCAGTTGCCAGTGCGCATCTTTTCGATGAGTCTGACAACGTCGCCAACGGTTTGGATGTTCTCCTGCTGGTCGTCCGGGATGGAGAGGTTGAAGTTCTTTTCAAATTCCATCATCAGTTCGACGGTGTCCAAAGAATCGGCACCGAGGTCGTTGGTGAAGCTGGCTTCCATGGTGACTTCCGAAGGATCAACGCCGAGTTTTTCAGCAATGATCGGGGTGATTTCATTCAAAATTTCTGACATAGTTCTCTTTTTTTAGTTGTTGAAATGAGCCGCAAAGATAAGACATTTTTCATTCCCAAAAGCAAACATCTTGTCATCTTATTGACAATCCGTTGTTTAAGAAAATCCAAAGCCGCGTCTTGCGACCGATAATTACTCGTTTTCGGCGGCAAAGGTACGACTTTTTTTGAAAACAAGCGTTTTTTGCGAAATTTCTCAAAAACCATTATTTTTGCCCTCAAATTAGGAAAAAATGGAAAACGCTGAGAAACGACTCTTCCTTTTGGATGCCTACGCGCTGATTTACAGGGCATTCTTCGCCATGAACAAGAACCCGCGAATGACCTCGAAAGGCCTCAACACTTCGGCGGTGATGGGCTTCCTCAACTCGCTTTACGAAATCCTGAAGAACGAAAAGCCCACCCACATCGGCGTGGCCTTCGACGTGGCCGGCACCGCGCAACGCCAGGCCGAATACAGCGAATACAAGGCCAACCGCGAGAAGATGCCCGACGACCTGCGCGATGCCATACCTTATATAATTAGACTCATTGAAGCCTTCAATATCCCGATTTACGGCGTGGAAGGCTACGAGGCCGACGATGTGATTGGAACACTGTCGAAAAAGGCCGAACAGCAAGGCTTCCTCACCTATATGATGACCCCAGACAAGGACTTTGGGCAACTCGTCACCGACAAGATTCTGCTCTACAAACCTGCCAAGTTCGGTGAACCGGCACAAATCTGGGGACCAAAAGAAGTGTGCGAACGCTATGGCATTCAAGAGCCTAAGCAACTCATTGATATTCTTGGACTTTGGGGCGATGCCGCCGACAACATCCCAGGCATCCCAGGCATCGGCGAGAAGACGGCAGCCCTTTTGGTGCAGAAATACGGCAGCGTGGAGAACCTCATCGCCCACGCCGACGAGCTAAAAGGCAAACAAAAGGAAAACGTGGTCAACTTCGCCGAGCAAGGACTGATGTCGAAGATGCTGGCCACCATCAACTTGGAGGTGCCTGTAGAGTTCAATGAAGAAGAACTGCGCGCCAAGAAACCCGACGTGCCTGCGCTGATGGCGCTCTTCGAGGAACTGGAATTCAGGACCTTCGCAAAGCGGTTTTTGGAGGATTATAAGGGGAAGAATCGTGTTGACTCCCCCCTGCCCCCCTCTCAGAGGGGGACGGGCCAATCCACGGGGACAGTGGGAAGTCAACCCGACTTGTTCTCCACGTCTGGATCGCTTGACCTCTTCAACCAAGGCGGCGAAGGCGGAACAGGACTGCTCGATTTCTCCGGCAAGGCTTCGGCAAAGACCATCGAGCATGACTACAAACTCGTTGAAAGCGATGAAGACATCAAGGCGTTGGTGGAGCTTTTGTCCAAGGAAAAACAATTCGTCTTCGACACCGAGACGACCAACGTAGACGTTTACAACGCTGAATTGGTGGGCGTTTCGTTTGCCATCAAGGCACATGAAGCCTGGTATCTGCCCATGCCTGCCGAACGCGAAGCATGTCAGAAGAAACTGGAACTGTTGCGTCCCTTGTTTGAGGATGAGAGCATTATGAAGATAGGGCAAAACCTGAAATACGACATCTCCATGCTGGCGCAATACGGCATTAGCGTAAAAGGTCCGATGTTCGACACGATGCTGGCGCACTACCTCCTCGAACCCGAGCAACGCCACAACATGGACTACTTAGCCGAAATCTACCTCAACTACCTCACCATCCCCATCGAGGACTTGATTGGCAAAGGCCGGCAACAAAAGACCATGCGCGAAGTGCCCATCGAGCAAGTCAAGGAATATGCCGCCGAGGATGCCGACATCACGCTGCAACTTTATGAAAAACTCTTGCCGCAGTTGAAAGAAAACGGCATAGAGAAACTGTTCTACGACATCGAAATGCCGCTCGTGCCCGTGCTGAGCCGCATGGAGGCCAACGGCGTGAAGATCGACACGCACAACTTACAGCAAATCAGCGATGAATTTGGTGGCGAGATCCACAAAATCGAGGAGGAGATTTACGCGCAGGCGGGCGCACCTTTTAATATCGCCTCCCCGAAGCAGTTGGGCGAAGTGCTGTTCGAGAAACTGAAAATCGACGAAAAGGCCAAGAAAACCAAGACGGGGCAATATGCCACGGGCGAAGAAGTGCTGCAAAAATTGGCCCACAAGCACCCCATCATCCACCTGATTTTGGACTACCGTTCGTTCACCAAGCTGAAATCGACCTACCTCGACGCACTTCCTGCCTTGGTCAACCCGAAAGATGGACTGATTCACACCTCTTACAACCAAGCCGTTACGGCAACGGGGCGCTTGAGTTCCAACAACCCCAACCTGCAAAACATCCCTGTGCGCACCGAGAAAGGCCGCGAGATTCGTCGTGCCTTCGTGCCACGCAGCGAGCAATACACCCTCCTTGCCGCCGACTACAGCCAAATCGAGTTGCGCATCATCGCCCACCTGAGTCAGGACCCTGCCATGGTCGCCGACTTCAACCTTGGCCATGACATCCACGCGGCCACGGCTGCCAAGGTGTTCCACGTGCCGATGAGCGAAGTCACCAAGGA